>NZ_PGUB01000056.1:0-30582 GCF_002924285.1 Aquimarina sp. I32.4
GTCATAAGTAACTTTTAAACCAGCCTCTCCCTGATGGTCAAACTTCTTTCTCCAACTATAAAAAGTGCCAGTGCTAACTCCATACTTACGACAAGCTTCTACGATACCAATCTCTTCCGAAGTAGCTAGTATTTCTAACTTCTGGTCTAAAGTCCATTTCTTGTATTTCATATCTCAAATGTATTAGTTTGAAATTTAAAAGAACACTCCGAACTTATTGGGGGCTAAACTATATCCTTTTCGAAACCAATAAAGAAGATGTAGAGAATTTGTGTAACCTCCATCATGATTTTGAACATCTATTTAGATTAGTATTATCCAAAGTAATTGTTCTATATAGACATAGAATGTTTTCTCTTCAGTTTAGAACTGTTAAGCAACGTTATCAAAGTTTAATAAAACAACACCCAAAAATTGAACTCATCGTACCTTTAGGGGATATTGCTACCTTTTTAGGAATCACTCAAGAAACTTTGAGTAGAATAAGAGCTACAAAAGCATAATTTGATTTAGATCAAAAAATCTCAACGTATAAACAAGTAGTTTTGCCTCTACTTATTCAAGCAAAAATACGGTATGAGAATTTTAAAAAAAATCACTAACGGCTTACTACTTATTCTAATTGGTATTATGCATACTCAATTTACTTTTTCTTCTGGTGGGTTTCAAAAACAAATACAATCCTTTTCAAAATCTAACTTCTATAAAATTAGTGAAGGAATGAAAGAGTTACCTGCATCAATAGAACATACAAATTTTGAAAATTTTGCTGCATTTTGGTTTTTATATTTTGGCCTTTTTCTTATTCCGTTAGGGTTATTAGTGCATTCAATCGAAAAACAAAAATTAAGATTACCACATTACTTTACTGTTAGTTATTTTATAATAGTATTACTGGGTTGCTATATGGTTCCTAATTCTGGAATAACTTTTTTTATGTTACCTCAAGCAATATATATGTTAATCAGTAATTATCTAAAAATTAAAAAACAATAGGAGAAATTACGTCAGCAAATATTTTTCTGATTATCCAGTTTTTCTTATTCGTTTTACTCCCGAAATCATACTTAGGCAGTATCTTATTTAGCAGTATCTTAAATCTTGTTTTTTACTTTGAGATATCCAATTTACAATAAAATTATACGTTTACTTAACAAAAAATTACAACTATTTTCATTCGTAATATCTCTTACACCAACTATCTTTTAATATATAATTGGTATTATATAACATAGTTAAAGTTAAGAAAAGATATTCCTCTTTTTTATACGTAATTCCTATCTTTATCACAGAATTATATAACAAATATATTCTCTATAAACACCACTGTTTTGAAGCTTACACAAAATAGAAATTAATAGCTATTACGGCATAAAACTTTAGTCAAAAAAAGGCGATAAGGTCATACTATGATTGTCTACAGTTTTATACTATTCTTTATTACAACACAAACTCTTAATTTTCAGTTTATTAAAAAAACACAACTATCACACATCAAAAATTAAACAATGAAAAAAACAATATACTTTTTAATTTTAATTATAAATATTTCGTTTGCACAAAATGGAGAATATGATCAACTAACCTATAAGTGTTCTGATAATATGGATCGTCCATTTATTATGTATACTCCAAAAAAATTAGATATAAAAAAGCCAAAACCACTTTTAGTATATCTACATGGATCAATCTCAAATCCAAATCTAAAAAAAGACCCTTTAAGCTATATTAAAAAGTCTAAACTTATTGAATTAGCAGATAAAGGAGAATTCTATTTGTTGTTTTCATATGGCCAAAAAGGAGCTACTTGGTTTGATTCAGTTGGAATTGATATGGTTATGGGAGAAATCGAATTGGCAAAAAAGGACTTTAACATTAATGAAAATAAAGTTTTTCTGAGCGGTTTTTCTGATGGTGGTTCTGGGGCGCTTTATTTTTCATTTATAAAACCTACTGAATTTTCAGGTTTTATTTCTATGAATGGTAGTCTAAAAGTTTCCTCTAAATTATCAAATCATAGTCTTTTTCCCGCAAATTCTAATCACAAACCTTTATACATAATCAATACAAAAGATGATATGTTATATGACATTCAACAAATCACACCGACTATTGATTATTTAAAGAAGTATAATAAGAATATTATCTATAGAGAATTAGAAGGTAATCATGAAATGAGTTACTTAAAAACTGAACAAGACGATATTATAAACTTTATCAAAAATACAGACCGTAAACCATATGATGAAATTTCTTGGGAAAGTTCAGATACACTTAATACCACTATTAACGGAATATCGATAGTAAATATTGATACATTGGCACCCCGAAAAGTATGGCACAAACCCTATCAATTAAAGGTATTTAACAACAAAGCCAATTTTGGAATAAAATACGATTATTCATATCAAGAAAAAGGCCTTAAAGTAAGCCATTTTGTATCTGACTCTTCTAGTGCTAAGAGAATGGGGTTAAAAAAAGGTGATATTATATTGATGATGGAAAAAGATACAATTACCTCTCCTTACTCTCCTTACTTTTATGTACATAAAAAGAAGGCAGGAGATAGTACAGCTATCTTAATTCAAAGAAATGGAAAAACAAAAGTAATTGAAGGACGTTTTAACAATGGTTATTTTTATGATATTTTTAAAAATGAGTACTCTAAATCCAAATTGATTGCTACAATTACAAGGAATAAGTTATCTATAAAAACATCAAGAGTTTCTGAGCTAAAAATTAATTTTAACGACTTGGCACCATATAATATCAACCAACTTGAAGTGAATCATAAAAAGGTAGAATCAAAATTTCAAGATACTCAAATAATAAGAATCAAATGATTTCTATACAAACCCTATTTAAGATCTTCTAGACATTACCTCATTATGTACCTCTCTTCTATATACCACTCTTGTTCCTCTGTACTGAATTTTGTAATTTCGCTTCACTCTATACATACCCAATGGGTGATCAAAATGATTGCCTTTTAATTCCATATTAATCATAACCGTGCTTACTACCATGATAGAATTTAGACCTCTTAATAATTTATCAATTCATTTAGATCGTCTTATAAAAGGGCGCTTATGGCTTAAAGTAATTATCGGGCTTATTTTAGGAGCAGGAGTGGGAATTTTACTTAATCAATCTACAGGACTAGTTCCTGAGGATATTAGTTTACGGCTGGCCGATTGGCTTGATCTACCAGGTCAAATTTTTATGCGGTTGACTCAAATGATTATGATTCCATTGATATTTACATCAATTATTATGGGGATCGTTAGTAATACTTCTGAAAACCTAAAAAGCTTTGGTCTTCGGTTATTACTGTATTTCGTTTTTACCACAACTGTTGCCATCATAATAGGTCTGATAGTAACACTTATTTTGAAACCTGGTCAATATATTTTTTCGCTTGGCGGATTCCCAAACAGCAGAGAAAACCAAATACCTATTAATAACCAAACTAACATTATTGAGAACATTCCTAATACGATATCAAACCTTATCCCTAATAATCCACTAGAGTCTATCTTAACAGGTGAAATGTTGGGTGTTGTAATTTTCACCATTATAATTGGTGTAGCAATCACTCAACTCCGTCAAGAAACAGCTAAGCCTATTATTCGTTTTTCAGAAGCTATTCAGAAAATCTGTATGATTATAGTATCATGGGCTATGATGTTAGTACCCTACGCCGTCTTTGGTTTAATAGCGGCTTTATTATCAAGGACTGGCATTGAAATATTCCTTGGTTTGGGGTACTATATGGTAGTGGTCATACTAGGTCTAATTATTTTAATGATATTCTATTTAATATTAGTCTTAACGATCACAAAGAAAAGTCCTTTCAAGTTTTTGAGAGTAATTAAGGAACCGCAATTATTAGCATTTTCTACCGCAAGTTCTGCAGCTGTTATGCCTCTATCTATGAAAACAGCAGATGAAAAATTAGGTATTTCTTCTAATATTAGTGATTTTGTTATTCCTGTTGGGGCTACAATTAATATGGACGGAACTGCATTATTTCAATGCGTGACGACTTTATTTATGGCACAAGCCTATGGTATTGAATTATCTATAATGAATCTACTATTAATTACCTTTACTGTTGTAGCTGCTTCCATAGGCACACCTGCCATTCCTGGAGGTGGAGTTATTATTCTTGCATCGGTATTACAAAGTGCTGGAATTCCTATCGATGGTCTTATCGTTATTATTGGTATAGATCGTATTTTAGGAATGTTTAGAACCGCAGTTAATGTAACTGGCGATCTTACTGCTTGCTTAATTTTCAATAA
Organism: Aquimarina sp. I32.4; assembly: GCF_002924285.1. Classification (NCBI taxonomy): domain Bacteria; kingdom Pseudomonadati; phylum Bacteroidota; class Flavobacteriia; order Flavobacteriales; family Flavobacteriaceae; genus Aquimarina; species Aquimarina sp. I32.4. Next base: position 4,305 of record NZ_PGUB01000056.1, read on the forward strand.
ATTTTATGGAGCTATATCAAACAAGCAAAATACTTATCTCTCAAGTAGAAGTGAATAATAAAAACCCTTTAAGATGTTTTTTGAGCAATAGGGATCGTAAAATAAAAAGTACTTCCCACATTTTCCTCAGATGTTAGCCATATTTTTCCACCATGAGCTTCTACTATTTTTTTACAGTGTGCAAGCCCAATACCCGTACCTTCATATTGATCTCTGGAGTGTAATCGTTGAAAAATAGCAAAAATACGTTCTTGATGTTTTAGAGGAATCCCAATACCTTTATCGGTCACAGAAAATTGCCAAAATCTATTTGATGTAGTATCGTGGGTACATGAAATAATAATCTTAGGAGAAATCCCTTTTGCACAAAATTTTATCCCATTACTAATTAAATTCTGAAACAATAAACGAAGCTCAATTGCAGAACCATTTACTTTTGGTAAATCACCTATAATAAGCTGAGTTTCTGTTTTTTCAAGAACCGTTTTTAGATCTTTTTTCAATTCATCAATAAGACTATTACAATCTACCTCTTTATATTCTCTACTTCTTCCTAATCTCGAATATTCTAGCAAAGCATCAATAAGGTTTTTCATTCTAATACTTGCATCTTTGATAAAAGTCATACTCTCTTTTCCTGCATCATCAAAACGATCTCCATAATCCTCATTAACTAATCCTATAAAACTTGATATTGTATTAAGAGGTTCTTGCAAATCATGACTGGCTATATAGGCAAATTGTTCAAGTTCTTTATTTTTTGATTCTAATTCTTTTGATTGAGCATAAATCTCTAAATTCTTACGTTTGAGATCTTTGTTATATTTTTTCTTAGCCAAATACCCTCTATACATAAAAAAGCTGACTCCCAGAACCAAACCGATAACACTAATCAATAATATATTTATCTTTTTCTGAGCATTAATTTCTGATACTTGTTTATCTAGAACAACTTCTTGTTCTCTGATTTTATCTTGTTGTTGTAGTAAGGTTTTATTCTGATTATCAATCGCAGTATTACTCTTCTTAATTTTTTCTTCTTGATGTTTGATAAAAGTAATCTGCTCTTGAATATTCTTTTCTAATTCTTTTTCTATAATTACTTTTTCCTCATATTTTTTTTGTTGAATATCACTCTCTGTATACAGTTTATTTATTCTTCTATTTTTTTCAAGAATTTCTATATTCTTACTATCAATATTATTTAATTGGTTAGTTATTTTTTCTTCTTGATCCTGTATCTGCTTTTCTTTATTCTTGAGTAGTGTTTCTTGTTTATTTTTATCCTCCTGTACTTGATTTAAGGTTTTTTCTGTTGTTTGATACAATCGTTTCCATTTCTCTGAAGAAGTGATTGAATACCTTTTTAAAGCGGGTATCATAAGAAAACCTTCCTTATCTATACGGTTCTCATTAATTTCATACTCAAAAGAATCCCCTACATTAACCATATTAATCATAGAAGCATTAAAATTATAATCTTCTGTTATTAATAATATTTTTTTACCAGAAACTTTACTCAAAAGATAGTGTATGTCATAGCTATACTTATTATTTACATACAATACATCTACATTTTTCACTTCTTTTACAAATTGAAAACGAGCTATTTTTACGGGTTTATTGTGAATTTTACGCTTTTGAGCCATTGATTGAAGATCTAGTATTGTTCGATCAGGTCCAAGTACCCCAATACTAAAACCTTGTTGTTGCTCTACATCTGGCCATCCTATTTGTTGTGCAAAATTGAATATAAATATAGCCCGCTGTAACCTTTTTACTTCTTCATTATTTGTTTCTTGAGCTATACTTTGAGAAGAAAAAACAAGGAAAGCTGAGATCAATACAAATCTCAATAAATTAACAGGCAATATTGATATATCTTGATGCCCTTTACTCATAACCTTAATAATAATCGCATATAATAATTAGCTCCATTTACTCCAAATTGTTGAACCCTTCTACTATATCTAAAATTACCATTCTCTGTATTATCAGCATGTGTATGCTTATCAGGATATACATTAAAGATATTATTACCTCCTACTGAACATTTTATATAATCATTGATTTGATATGATATTGCTGCATTCGTAACCAATTTTGGAGAAAACGTTTGATCTCTGGTTTCTATATTTCCTGTAAAATCATTCACAATCCAATTTTGTGAGTCTGCATCATCTGGGTGAATAAATTTTACTTTACCAAAAAGTGTATTTACCATTTGAAATCCAAATTGCCCCACATCATAAGAAAGTATCGAGTTTATTTTATAATTGGGTTGTGCATATTCTACTCTTGCTATTTCTTCTCTATTAAAAAGAACTTCTTCTTGCCCTGCCAATGCCTGAGAAACCTTTATTGGTCCTTTTACTTTGGTTTTTGTCATATTTGCACTCAAAGAAGCATTGAGTTCTCCTGTTCCTACTATGGTTTTATAAAATAAAGACATATCTACTCCAGAAGTCTTAGAGTCTATTGCATTAGTAAAGAATTGAGCTGCACTAACATTAAAAGGTTCTAAAATTGCTTCATACCCCTCTTCAAATCTTCCTGAAAGAACAATTCTATCCTCAATATTAATCAAGTAATAATCAATACTAAAGGTAAGATTATCACGAATCTTACCACTTAATCCTGTGCTAAAATGGCTTGATAATTCTGGTTTTAATCTTCCTATATCAAAAGCTTCTGTAGCAACAGCACTTTCATTATTAAAAGTTCCAACTTGTACACTCTCTCCATTAATAAACTGGGTGCTTACATTCTGAAAAAAAACTTGATGAAGAGAAGGTGCTCTAAATCCTGTAGAGAAACCTACTCTGGCACTAATACCGTCTTTTATTCTATATCTTCCTGAGAGTTTCCAAATACCATTTCCTCCAAAATCATTATATGCCTCATAACGAGCGGCTCCTCTTATTAATAATTTATCAGTCATATTGGCTTCTATATCCAAATATCCTGAACTATTAGTTCTAAAACGATTTAATTCATTTTCAGGCTGAAAACCAGGAAAAACCTGAGCTCCTGCGATTCTAGGTAGTTCTTCTCCTACATTAGTAATGTATGTACTTCCTGCATTAATATAAGAAGCTTCTTCCCCTGCTATAATTTCATAATTTTCTACTCTCAACTCTGCTCCAAAAGCAACATTTACACCACTGAGCCAATCAAAAGTTCTTGAAATATCAAGATTTGTAGTGCTTTGCTTATAAATAAACCCTCCTGCATAAAAGGTTCTAGGAGAAGCTATACCCATAGATGCATTATTAGAATTATTTACCGTATAATCTAATCTATTAATTCCTATAGAATGACTAAAATCTACATTCCATTCATTCTTTATTCCTCTAATACCACCAGTAATAGCATCATCTTGAATATCTGTAAGTATTTCAGGTGAAAAACCATTTGGAAAAAGTTCTAAAACAACTCTATCCTGATCTTTAGGAAAACGATAAAAGCCTTTAGAGGTTCCTTCTCTATAATTTCTTCCTCCATGCATATAAAACTTTGCATAATCAGACATAGCAACTTCTCCGTTGAATGATAACGCAAGATTTTGTGTTGCAGCACTCCCTATTTCCATTACCTGTTTATCAGAATATCCTGTTTGTTCAAAAAAGTTATTTTCTTCAATCAGCCCCTGATCCGAATCTCTATCATCAGAATACACTGTACCTGTATAGTTTCCTGATCTATTTATAGACTCTCTTTCTCTATATTCTGCAGTTACATTAATATAACCTTCATCTCCTATTTTTAAACCAAAATTAGCAGATGAATAGACATTAAATCCATCTCCTTTTGTATTGATTGCTACTCGATTATCCAACTGAATAATTTCTATTTGCTTTTTGAGTATGATATTAATTACCCCTGCAATAGCATCAGATCCATATTGTGATGTAGCTCCATCTCTTAATATTTCTATTCTCTCTATTGAAGCAATAGGTATTGCATTAAAATCAGTTCCTACAGACCCCCTACCTACTGTACCATTTACATTAAGCAACGAACTATTATGTCTACGTTTACCATTTACCAAAACTAGCACCTGATCAGGGCCTAAACCTCTTAACGTTGCAGGGTCAATATGATCAGTTCCATCTGCTATTGTTTGATTTGTAGAATGAAAAGACGGGATAAAATAATGAAGAATATGGCTTAACTCTACTTCTGACGAGTTTGTCAATTGTTGCGGGGATATAATATCTACCGCCGCTGTGTTTTTAAGAAGGGACTTGGGCTTTGCTCTAGATCCTAACGAAACTGGCTGATCTATAGAGAATCCCGTTTCTAAAACAAAATCAACCTTTGTTGTATCTCCTACCTTTACATCTATTGTTTTGGAGACAGGATTATACATAACAAAACTTGACGTTATAATATACTCCCCCTCATCAACATCAAAATTATAATTACCATTTACATCTGTTGTAGTACTTTTATCAGTACCTTCAATAGCTACTTTGGCTCCTGGTAAACTGCCAAATTGATCAGAAACATTTCCTGATAATACAGCCCTAGATTGAGAAAAAGACAAAGAAATAGAACAAAGAAATAGAAAACCAATAAGGTATGTTTTAGACCTTACTGCTCTATCTATTTGTTTTTTAGTTATTACACTACTTTGTTTATCTATTATTAATTTAAATGAATTGTTTATGCTTGTATTCAAATCAACTACAAATTTTATAATATGCTTGTATTAAGCTATTACATTATCCAATTGTTTACATACCTCTGAAGTTGCCTCGTTAAAATATTTCTTTACTATTTTACAGACAATTTCTTTGGTTAACATTTTTTCCTGAAACTCCTTTACTTCCTTTATTTTTTCTGCTTTCCCTCTATCTTCTCTACTTAGTTCTGCTCCTATCATCAAGATGATTACACTCTTTTTTAATTCTTTGTCTAATCCCTCAAATTCCTCTAAGAATTCCCACCCATCCATTATAGGCATATTAATATCAAGAAAAATTACTTCTGGGGTAATTCCTGATTTTATATAATCTAGTGCTTCTTTACCATTTTTTGCAAGCAATACTTCTTCTACACATTCAGTTTTCTGTAGTATTGTTTTATTAAAGAAATTAGTAGAAACACTATCATCTACCAAAAGAAAATATTTTGCTTTTTTCATATTCTACCGAGTATCATAATTCTGATAAATATAATCTACATCACCTATCTTTTAAAATAGAAATCATGTTAACCACAACTATCTATTGCAAAGCAACTTAAAAAAATAAGTTACCAATTTTAAAAAATAAAAAAATAGAATTAATTTACGTCAAAATACATAAATAAACGACAAAATAACATATATTCATTATTTTAACTAAAAAAACAACAAATATTCTTAATCAAAGTACTTGATTTTTAGTAAAAAAAAAGAATCAAATCAATTAAAGAGTGTTATTATCTATTGCTCAATAAAATGATTTGTCAATACATTATCTAGTAAATCTAGAGATAAAGGTTTATTAATAAAATCGTCTACAGAATGATTTTTTGCAGATGCCATTACATCATCTGGATTAGAAGACGTTGATAATAAGATTACTTTAATTCCTTCTGTTACTTTTTGATTTAACTTAGAGAATTCAACCAAAAATTCCCAACCGTTCATTGCTGGCATATTAATATCAAGAAATATAAGATCTGGGCTTGTTGCCTTATTATTTTCTACTTTGCTTAGATATTCGAGTGCTTCCATACCACTTTGTACAGTATTTACCTGATAAAAGTCTTTATGTTTGGTAACAACTCTTTCGTTAAAAAAGTTTGTGGCTTTGTCATCATCGATTAACAAAACACAATTCACCAATGTATTCATTTAATTTCCCAATTACACCCAAAGAAAATAAACTTATTTGAAATGACCATAATAAAACTAAACTTTATGAAATAGTTTTCGTTTAAAAACACATATTAAACGGTAAGACGTACAACTAATTAATAAGAATGAAGTCTCTATAGATCAAAACTTAACTCAAATAACGACTTTCATATGTTAGATTTCATACTACAGCAACAAAGACTTTAAAAATAAACGTACATTTGAAACATATCAAAATCACTAGAAAATACTCAGTATTATAATATAAATAGTAGTGTTTGATGTCAAATGGGGTATACATATCTATTTGCCTAGTTAAGAGATGTAGCATATGTATTAAAAAAATATTGATTTAATATTTAATTACACGAATGGATTCGTTAACTCAAATTGTATTGGGTGCTGCTATGGGAGAGGCCGCACTAGGAAAAAAAGTAGGTAATAAAGCTATGCTTTGGGGTGCTGTTGCTGGTACAATTCCTGACCTAGATGTGTTATCCAATTTTTTTGTTGATCCTATTACTGCCAATGAGTTACATCGTGGATTTTCTCATTCTATCATTTTTTGTATAATCGCTGCCCCTATACTAGGCTGGATGATTGCTAAGATATACAAGAATAAAGAAGCTGACTGGAAAGACTGGAGTTGGCTTATGTTTTTAGGCCTTTTCACACACCCTATTTTGGATGCATTTACAACCTGGGGAACCCAATTATTTTGGCCCTTTGATTATAAAGTATCTTTCAAAAATATATTTGTTATAGATCCACTCTATACGATACCTTTTTTAGTTTTTGTCATTATTGCTATGTTCTACAATAGAACGCATCCCAAGAGAAAGTTGTTTAACAATTTAGGAATATTGATTAGTAGTCTTTATATGATAATTACTTTAGTACTTCAACGCTATGCTTGGTTTACCTTTTGGACAAATCTAGAAAATCAACACATTACATATCAAGAGATTCAAACAAGACCTACTCCTCTAAACAGTATTTTATGGTCTGCTAATATTGAAACAAAAGACTCCTTCCTGATTGGATATTATTCCCTTTTTGATAAAGATGACTATATAGATTTTTCTGAATTCCCTAAAAATCATCACTTTCTTGGTGCTATGAAAAATGACCCTCTAATTACTAGGTTGATTAAATTATCTGAAGGTTGGTACACCATCGAAAAACATGATGATCATTTATTTTTTAATGATCTAAGGTTTGGACAATTAGAAATTGATTCTGAGTCAAAAAAATTTGCATTCAGTTATGAGTTATTTTATGACAAAGATGGTATTCTTGTTGCAAAAGAGAGAGAAAGAAAAATGGGTGAAGCCTCTCCTTTATTGCAAAAACTATTTCACAGAATACTTGGTAATAAATCATAAAGTTTATGACCCTTCCTTTTTCCATAATCATTATATCTCTTAGTCATTTTCAACCAAACATAAAAAAACCACAAAAGGTTTAAAGGCAAGTTTTTATAATCGTCTGTGTGAAGAAAATTTTAGTTTAAATCATTATAATATACCCATAAAATTATAAAGAAATAAACCTTACACTATTATCTGGTCGTTTTAATATTTATATTTATCGTAAAAATCAAACATTCTCATCTATGAATAGCACATATAAAGTTAGTGTAAATAAGGTTTTTGAATTTGATGTTACCGAAGAAGATATTTTAAAAACAGATATTACATCTAATTTAGATACAACCCATCACGTACTTCTCGACAATACATCATATCATACAGAAATCGTACAATCTGATTTTAACGCCAAACAATACACCATAAAAGTTAATCATAACACTTATCAGGTAAATATTGCTGATGAATTGGATGCTAGGATCAAAGAAATGGGTTTTTCTATAGGATCTTCAAAACAAGTAAATGCTATCAAAGCTCCTATGCCAGGTTTATTACTAGATATTCAAGTAAAAACGGGACAGGAAGTAAAAGAAGATGATCCCCTTCTTATTCTTGAAGCTATGAAAATGGAAAATATCATTCTCTCTCCTAGAGATGGAATCATAAAATCTATTTCTGCAACTACAGGAGATGCTGTAGATAAAGGTCAATTATTAATCGAGTTTGAATAATCTATCATATGAAAAAAATACTAATAGCAAACAGAGGTGAGATTGCAATTAGAGTAATGAGCACTGCTCGTAAAATGGGAATCAAAACAGTGGCTATATTTTCTACCGTAGACAGAAATGCTCCTCATGTAAAATTTGCTGATGAAGCAGTCTGTATTGGTGAAGCTCCATCAAATCAATCTTATTTATTAGGCTCCAAAATTATTGAGGTTGCAAAACAATTAAATGTAGATGCTATACATCCTGGGTATGGTTTCTTGAGTGAAAATGCTGACTTTGCTGAAGAGGTCGAAAAAAACAATATCATTTTTATTGGCCCTAAATCCAAGGCTATAAAAGTTATGGGTAGTAAACTAGCGGCCAAAGAAGCTGTAAAAGCTTATAATATTCCTATGGTTCCTGGTATTGATGAAGCCATTACAGATGTTGATAAAGCTAAAAAAATTGCTGCAGAAATAGGATTTCCAATTTTGATTAAGGCTTCTGCTGGTGGTGGTGGTAAAGGAATGCGGGTGGTAGAAGAAGAAAAAGATCTCGAATCTCAAATGAATAGAGCGATTAGTGAAGCTACTTCTGCTTTTGGAGATGGTTCTGTATTTATAGAAAAATATGTAACCTCACCACGACATATAGAAATACAGGTGATGGCTGATAGTCACGGAAATGTAGTACACCTTTTTGAAAGAGAATGTAGTGTACAACGACGACATCAAAAAGTCGTAGAAGAGGCTCCCTCTGCAGTACTTTCTAAAGAACTACGTGCCAAAATGGGTGAAGCAGCTGTCAAAGTTGCAAAAGCATGTGATTACCTTGGCGCAGGAACAGTAGAATTTCTTTTAGATGAAAATCATAACTTCTACTTTCTAGAAATGAACACTCGGTTGCAAGTAGAACATCCAGTCACAGAATTAATTACCGAAACCGATCTTGTAGCATTACAAATAAAAGTAGCGCGAGGCGAAAAACTCTCTATACGACAAGAAGATCTAAAAATAAATGGACATGCTGTAGAGTTAAGAATTTATGCAGAAGATCCATTGAATGACTTTTTACCAAGTGTAGGACATTTGAAAACTTATAAAATACCTACTGGAAAAGGGATTCGCGTAGATAATGGTTTTGAAGAAGGTATGGATATTCCTATCTACTACGACCCTATGCTTGCCAAACTTATCACGTATGGAGCAACTCGAGAAGAGGCTATACAGTTAATGATAAAAGCAATTAACAACTACGATATCAAAGGGGTACAAACCACGCTACCCTTTGGAAAATTTGTTTTTGAACATGAAGCCTTTAGGTCTGGAAATTTTGATACTCATTTTGTAAAAAAATACTTTACTGGCGATATCATACAATCTGCAACCAAAGAAGAAGCCAAAATTGCAGCTTTAATTGCTATGAAACAATATATCGAAGATCAAAAAACAGTACGCATACCAACACTATAAATTATATGGATTCAAAAATAAAAACGTTACAAGATAAAATTGCACAAGCAAAATTAGGTGGTGGTGAAAAACGTATCGAAAAACAACATCAAAAGAAAAAATTAACCGCTCGTGAGCGTGTTGAATATCTACTTGATGAAGGCTCTTTTGAAGAAATTGGTATTCTGGTAACCCATCGTACCACTGACTTTGGAATGGATAAAGAAATCTATTATGGGGATGGTGTTATTACGGGCTACGGAACCGTAAATGGGCGATTAATTTATATTTTTGCACAAGATTTTACAGTTTTTGGCGGTGCATTATCAGAAACACATGCCGAAAAGATATGCAAAGTAATGGATATGGCAGTAAAAACAGGAGCTCCTATCATTGGTCTTAATGACTCTGGTGGTGCCAGAATTCAGGAAGGAGTACGCTCTTTAGGTGGATATGCCGATATTTTTTATAAAAATGTACAAGCCTCAGGAGTAATCCCTCAAATATCAGCTATCATGGGGCCTTGTGCTGGTGGAGCCGTATATTCTCCCGCCATGACCGATTTTACTATGATGGTAGAAGATACCAGTTATATGTTTGTTACAGGACCTAATGTAGTAAAAACAGTAACTAATGAAGAAGTTACTTCTGAAGAATTAGGTGGTGCCAGTACTCATTCTACAAAATCAGGAGTAGCACATATTACTTCTGCAAATGATATAGAATGCCTAGAGGACGTAAAAAAACTACTGAGTTATCTGCCACAGAGCAATAAAGAGCAACCCAAAAAGTTAGAATACATCCTAACAGACGAAGTAAGAGGCGAGCTCTCTAGTATTGTACCAGATAATCCTAATAAACCCTATGATATGCATGAGGTTATTGGTGGGATTATTGATACCGATTCGTTCTATGAAATTCACAAAGATTACGCCGAAAATATTATCGTTGGTTTTGCCCGTCTTGGCGGAAGAAGTATCGGAATCGTTGCGAATCAGCCTCAATTTTTGGCAGGTGTTTTGGATGTAAACAGTTCTAAAAAAGCAGCCCGCTTTACACGTTTTTGTGACTGCTTTAATATCCCATTATTGGTTCTGGTTGATGTACCTGGATTCTTGCCTGGTACCGATCAGGAATGGAATGGTATCATTGTACATGGTGCCAAATTACTGTATGCGCTAAGTGAAGCTACGGTACCCAAAGTAACAGTGATTACTCGTAAAGCTTATGGTGGTGCTTATGATGTAATGAATTCTAAGCATATTGGAGCAGATCTTAACTTTGCCTGGCCATCTGCAGAGATTGCAGTAATGGGAGCTAAAGGAGCTAGTGAAATCATTTTTAGAAAAGAGATTGGAGTTGCAGATGACCCTGCTGCCAAGCTAGCAGAGAAAGAAACTGAGTATGCAGAGAAATTTGCCAATCCATATAGAGCTGCTCAACGTGGTTTTATAGATGAAGTCATATTACCAGAAAATACCAGAAGAAAACTAATTAAAGGGTTTAGTATGCTTGAGAATAAAACAGTTGAGCGACCTAACCGAAAACATGGAAATATTCCTTTGTAAAACAAATTAGTTAACCAAGACTGTATAGGTATTAAAAAACAATGGAGCAGGTTTAAAACAGTAGCCTGCTCCTTCGGTTTTTAATCCTTTAAAAAATATTTATCTATTATTTCTTTAATTCTATCTTCAATCAGAGGTTTATGAATAAATTCTTTGACAACTCCACTACTGAGCGCTTTTTCACTATCCTCAGTATTCATTGATGAAGTTAGCATTGCTATCAAGATATCTGCTTGTTGTCTTTTTGTCAATTCTTTGTATTCTTCTAAAAACTCCCAGCCATTCATTATTGGCATATTTATATCCAAAAATATAATTTCAGGTTGCGGAAATTTACCTTTCTCATCTTTGGTAGCCAAAAATTCTAATGCGTGTTTACCATTCTGAAAAATCTTTATTTCTTCAAAAATACCTAACCTATTAATTATATACTCATTATATAAATTTGTATTACTATCATCGTCTACCAGCATTATCGTATTTAATTTCTTATCCATTTATTAAATCTTTTTTATGGTGAACAAAAACTTACTTCCTTTATCTACTTCAGAACTTACCCAAATCTCTCCTTTATGCAATTCTACAATTCTTTTACAATTAGCCAAACCAATTCCTGTACCACTGTATTGGTCATTTGTATGCAGGCGTTGAAAAATCTCAAATATTTTATCCTTAAACTGCATGTCTATTCCTATACCATTATCGATTACAGTATAAGTATATTCATCTTTTCCCTCTTCAAAATCAATTTTAATTTGGGGAGCTACAGTTTCTTTTCTATATTTAATAGCATTGGTAATTAAGTTTAAAAATAACATTCTTAATTCATTTCTGTAGGCCAATATTTCAGGTAAGTTGTCATAAGTTATAGTTACATTATTTTTAACAATCAATTCTGTTAAATCTAATTTTATATTTTCTATAAGCTTGTTTACATCTATTTTTTCTGGTTCTACTTTTCTGCCAATTCTCGAATATTCTAATAAATCTGTAGTAAGACTTCTCATTCGCATTGTTGAGTCATCAATAATTTCAATACTTTTTTGTCCTATTCCTTCTAATTTTTCATAATACCCCTCTTTTAACAATTTTGAAAAACTGATTATTGTATTTAATGGCTCTTGCAAGTCATGTGATGCTATATAAGTAAACCTCGATAGTTCGTCATTTTTGGTCATTACTAATTTGTTTGATGCTTCTAAAACATTCATTTTTTGTATAATATTTTTAAGTATAATAAAAAATGAAATCACACCAATTACTAATATTAAAAAAACCAAACCAATTATTAACCTTAGTAGATTGTTATTAAAAACTTTATATGCTATAACAACATCATGAGTTCTTTTGTCTAACATTTCAAAAAAATCATGAATAGGTGCCATAATCATTTTTTTTTCATCATGGTATTTTTTATCAAACATAATACGCCTAGCCATTTCAATATCTGGACTAGCTTTAATAGAAAATTTACCACTACCATCATCAAACAATCCTTTTACGGCATTAAATGCTACTTTTTCTGTCCATACCAATTCATTAGAATTATTTTCTGCTACTTTTAGTTTATCAAGTTCAGGCTTTGTAAACCCTAATTTTTTCATGCTATCCAATAATGAAATAGTATTACCATCTAGTCGTGGTAGTTTGCCGTTTCTGATATCAAGTACTTTTAAATATCTGTTTTCCCATATACTATCAGTCGTTAAAACATAGGATCTACAATAACGAGTTAAATCATCCGAGCTTTGTTTTAACTCTTCTGCAATAACATAGGATTTATATCGTATGTTCTCAGCCTTTTGCAGTTCTATATGGTTTTTCTGTAGAAACAGAGTAAGTACAATAATAATAATCAACATAATGATTATTGTTATTTGAAAAACTTTAAAAACAATTGATAGCTTCATCTTTTGTGTACTTTAGAATTGCTACCGTGCTTCAATAATTCAATTTAAAGTATTGTCGCTTGTTCCTAACACTGTAAATTCTCTAAAATTATGGTTTATAAATAAAATATAGAGGGGGGTAACAATAGATCTTGTCTTGTATAAACTTTTAAAACTAAAAGTACAAAAATGTGGTAGAAAAGTACATCCAGTTTTTAGATATTTTAGTGCAATAGTTATTTTTTATGTTCTGGTTTATCAAAAAGCATTCTTTTCTTTGAATATAATAACTAAGATTTTATCTTAACTGCCATAATTAATCTATATATAAGAATAGTTGCCCCTTTTATTATGAATAATCGACAAATTACCAAATATGCTATCTATACTGTAGCTGTCTTATCTGCTACACTTATTAATGAATTTATCCTAAAATATGTAAAAAAACATATTGACCAACAAGGGTACCTATTGGTATTAATTGATATGATGGTAGTTATATTAATTTTTGCTCCTGCTTTTGCATTGGTATCTAATTACACCAAAAAATTATCTAAAGCTTATTTGAATACATCTAAAAAATTGTCAAGTACTAATAATGGTACGCTACTAGGATTTCTTGTTGCTATAATTATTTTATTTATTCTTTTTGCTAGTCTCAGACATAATATTAGTGTAGTTAATGACCTAACTCAAATTATCAACTAACTATTCTTTTATTTGAATACATAGTTTTCTATAAGAAAAAGCAACCCCCAGTGGTTAACAACTCCTCTGGGGGTCTAGGCCGAAGCAAAAAAATTAAACTAACTCAACTTACACTCAATTAAACATGCTTCAGCTTCTTTTCAATATGGGTAATATATTTTTTTTATTTATACTGTCAAAATTTAATCGTCCAACAACGATATAATCAGAGAAAAAGCATTCTTTATACTATACTTGTTCTAATTTTTCTTTAATCTCTTTGAGGCATAGATTATTAATACTACCTATATGACTATGCTTTGTGTTTTTTTCTGGAGTATATTCTCCTTTTTCAATATCAAGACCAATTTTTATATATGCATCTCTAAAAGACATTCCTTGCATTACCAATTCATTTAATGTATCTACACTAAATAAATAATCATATCTATCATCATCCAAAATATTCTTGTTTACCTCAACATTCTTAAGAGCATATGACGCCATTTCTAAAGATGCTTTCAGATTTTGAATAGCAGGTATTACTCCTTCTTTAAGCAACTGAAAATCTCTATGATAACCACTAGGTAAGTTATTTATTAATAAACTTAATTCATAGGGCAATGCTTGAATTTTATTACACTTACCTCTAATTAACTCAAAAACATCAGGGTTTTTCTTGTGTGGCATAATACTAGAGCCTGTTGTAAATTTTGAAGGGATACTCATAAAATCAAAGTTTTGACTCATATATAAACAGACATCCATAGCTAGCTTAGAGAGTGTTCCTGCCACACTACTCATAGCAAAAGCTGTAGATTTTTCTGATTTCCCTCTACTCATTTGTGCAGCTACTACATTATATTTTAAAGTTTCAAATCCTAATTCTCGAGTTGTATATTCTCTATCTATGGGAAATGAGCTACCATACCCTGCTGCACTTCCTAAAGGATTTTGGTCTACAATTTTTATTGCTGCATTTATAAAATATAAATCATCTATAAAACTTTCTGCATAAGAAGAAAACCATAAACCAAAAGAGGATGGCATAGCTATTTGTAAATGTGTATAGCCTGGAAGCAATATATCTTTATAAGTTTCTGCTTTGGTTAATAAGTCATGTGCCAACTCTTTAATCTGAGACTTGATCTGTACCAACTCATTTTTGAGATATAAATGCATTGCTACCAAAACCTGATCGTTACGTGACCTTGCAGTATGAATTCGTTTTCCAGCATCTCCTATTTTTTCTATCAAAACAAACTCTATTTTAGAATGTACATCTTCAAAATGATCTTCAATTATAAATGTTCCTTGTTCTATATCCTTCGCTAATACATTCAGCTCTTTTTCTATTGCTGTGATATCTTCATTAGAAAGTAACTTAATCCTATATAACATTTTGGCATGAGCTAATGTAGCTTGCACATCATATTTAGCAATTACTAAATCCAACTGTCTATCATTACCTACAGTGAATACATCTATTTTTTGATCTGTTGGTAGTCCTTTATCCCAAAGTTTCATTCGTTTTTTTATTATGTTTAGTTCTTTGAATTCTTATTGTGAGGTTTTGTTTATTCTACAGAATTCCTTCTAAAATTTTTATATACAATGCTATTCCTTTTTCAATTTCTTCTATATAGATAAATTCATTTGCAGAATGTGATCGTGTTGAATCTCCAGGGCCTAATTTTAATGATGGGCAACTCAATACAGATTGATCTGATAAAGTTGGAGATCCATACGTATTCCTACCTAATGCGATTCCTGATTGCACAATGGGATGATCTATAGGAATAGATGAAGAACCTAGATGTAGTGATCTTGGTTTTACCTCTGCATATTGAGATAATTCATTATCTATAACTTCTAGAATTTCTTTATTCGTATACTTATCATTTACTCTTATATCAATTACAAGGTTACAACTAGCAGGTACAACATTATGCTGTTTTCCTGCATTGATTTGTGTTACTGTCATCTTTACATTACCTAATGTTGATGATGATTTTTCAAATTGATAAGTTTTAAACCATTGAATTACCTTTATAGTATTATATATCGCATTATCTTCATTAGGATGTGCAGCATGGCTTGCTGTTCCTTTTACAGAAACATCGAGTACCAAAAGCCCTTTTTCTGCAATTGCTAATTGCATAAGGGTAGGTTCTCCAATAATACCAAATTCAACATTTTTGAGATGTTTTAATACGCTTTTTAATCCAAGAGTCCCACTACTCTCCTCTTCTGCAGAAGCAACAATTACAATATTGTATTTCAGATCTGGTCTGGTATATAAATATGTAAATGTAGCTATCAAAGAAACCAGACAGCCTCCTGCATCATTACTTCCTAAACCGAATAATTTTCCATCTTCTACAAATGCTTTAAAAGGGTCGTTGGTATAATTACCATTTGGTTTTACGGTATCATGATGTGAGTTTAACAAAATTGTTTGCTTTGATGCATCAAAATATTTATTATACGCCCAGATATTATTATTCTCTCTTGTAAAAGGAATCTCATTTTTGATAAACCAATTTTCGATTAACATAGCTGTTCCATCTTCTTCTGATGAAAAGGAAGGGGTTTCTATCAGTTGATGCAAAAGTTGTATTGCCTGTTGTGTAAGTTTTGTTATCATCGCTTATAAACTCAATGTTGTATGTTTGGTTCTACTGTCATTTATGAAATCGGCATTGGCTATATGTACTTTGCTTACCTGTTTTTGTAATGCATCAAAACAATTTTGAAGCTTGGGTAACATTCCATCAGAAATAACATTAGCATTTATTAATTCTGTATATTTTTTTAAATTTATGTGTTCTATTACAGAGTTCTTGTCTTCAATATTTTCTAACACGCCTTGTAATTCAAAACAATAAAACAGAGATACTTCATACTCTTTACTCATTGCAGAGGCTATTTCTGATGCTATGGTATCTGCATTTGTATTCAACAATTGTCCTTTTCCATCATGTGTAACTGCACAGTAAACTGGTGTAATCCCTTGATTCAAAAACATTTTTATAGTACCATCATTTACTTCTACCACATCACCTACATATCCATAATCAATAAAATTGACAGGTCTTTTCTTTGCCAGAATACTGTTTGCATCTGCGCCTGTTAACCCTAAAGCATTACAATCACTATTTTGTAATTCTGAAACAATAGTTTTATTTACTAATCCTGCATATGTCATTACAACAATGTCTAGGTTTTCTGCCGAGGTAATTCTTCGTCCATCAATCATTTCAGTTTTCACCTCTAATTTATTAGCTAATTGAGTTGCAGATTTCCCTCCTCCATGTACCAATATTTTTGGGCCTTCTATTTTAGAAAAACCTTCTAAAAAAGAAGTTAACGCTTTTTTATCACCTATAATATTACCTCCTATTTTGGCAACAAATAATGCCTCTTTCTTCATCTTATAATTTTTCTAATATTTTTGTTAGTACCAATTGTGCTGCATACGTTCTATTATTAGCTTGCTCAATAACCAAAGAGTTTTTACTATCAATTACTGAATCATCTACAACAACATTTCTTCTTACTGGTAAGCAATGCATAAATTTTGCTTCATTAGTTAGCTCCATTTTTTCTTGAGTCATTTTCCATGAGAGGTCATTGTCCAATGTTTTACCGTAGTCTTGATAAGAACTCCAATTCTTGACATATACAAAGTCTGCACCTTTTAATGCATTTTTCTGGTTGTAATCAATAGGCACCTGCTTAGTAATATGACTGGCTAACTCAAATCCCACAGGGTGGGTGATTACAAAATCTACATCCATACGCTGCATCATCTCTACAAAAGAATTAGCAACTGCCTGTGGTAAGGCTTTTGGATGTGGTGCCCATGATAGTACAACCTTTGGTTTTTTCTTTTTTTGATTCTCTGTAATTGTTATAGCATCTGTCAATGCTTGTAATGGATGTTTTGTAGCACTTTCCATATTAATTACAGGAATTGTGGCGTATTTTATAAAACTTTTAAGAACTTTCTCATTATAATCATCTTCTCTATTTTCTAGTTTTGCAAATGCACGTATTCCTAATACATCACAATATTGAGATACTACTTGTGCAGCTTCTTTTATATGCTCAGAATTTCCTTGATTCATAATAATACCATCTCCATACTCTAGCGACCACCCTTCTCCTGTAAAATTCATTACTATGACATTCATCCCTAAGTTTAATGCTGCTTTTTGTGTGCTAAGTCGAGTACGTAAACTAGGATTAAAAAATAATAATCCAATGGTTTTATCTCTTCCCAAGTTTTTACCTGATAAAGGATCTTTTTTTATTTTTATAGCTTCATCTACCCAATCAGGTAATGAATCAATATCTTGTATGGAAAAGTAATTATTCATTTATTCTTCTTCTATTTTATTGGTATTATTATTTTTTCGGGGTGCTGTTTAAGATTTCTTTCAAAAGATATTTTTGTAAACGGTATTTTATCTTGAATTGCATCTATTATAAAGTTATCATTCACTCCATTTACTATCCATGTTTCTATATTTGCTTTTTGAGCAATTTGCGCGGCTTCTATTTTTGATTTCATTCCTCCTGTACCGTGAGTAGAAATAGAAGTTACTATTTCTTCTTCTAATGATTTTATATCAATTACATGACTGATGGTTTGGCATGCATTATTATGCACTGATTCTTTTGTATAAATTCCATTAGTATTTGTTGCTATAACCAGTAAATCGGCATCTAATAATGAAGCCGTAAGCCCTGCTAGTTTATCATTATCCCCAAATTGAATCTCATCTGTAGCAACCGTGTCATTCTCATTGATAATTGGAATATAATTATTGGCCAGTAGCACATTGATAGTGTTTATAATATTTTGTTGAGATTGTTCTTTTTCGAAATCTGAATATGACAATAAACATTGTGATGTCAACAATCCTAAATCTCTAAAGCTTTCCTGAAATATGCGCATCAAATGTGGTTGACCTATTGATGCCAATGCTTGTTTTACATTAATAGCAACGCCATTACTTTCTAGATTTACAAATTGTTTTGCTACTGCAATTGCTCCAGAGCTTACTATCACAAATTCATAAGTATCTTGCAAAACCATAATTTGACGCCCTATATCTTCTATTTTACCTCTAGAGATATGGTTTGTTTCTTTGGTTAAGACATTGGATCCCAACTTAAGTACAATTCTTTTTTTATCTAATTTGCCCATCGCCATGTATATACCATTTATTGGTTACCAAATGTTGGAGCCCTATTGGTCCTCTTTGATGTAATTTATCTGTGCTTATTGCTAGTTCTCCCCCTAGGCCCAGCTGAAAACCATCTGTAAATCGAGTAGATGCATTATGATATACCGCGGCACAATCTACAGAAGACATAAAGGTTTGTGCTACAGATTGATTTCTGGTTATAATAGCAGCCGAATGCCCTCCACTATACGTATTAATTTTTGAAATTGCTTCTGGAGTATCTTCTGTTTCTCCTATTACAATTTTATAACCTAAGAATTCTTCATTCCATACGGTATCTTTTTCTATCTGCTTTACTTCTTCATATTTTGATAAAGAGCTATCTCCTAGTATTTCAATCTTATAATTCTTAAGTGTAGTAATAAGATTATTTACAAAGTCTTCTTTATTAGGCAGATTTTTATCAATCAATACTTTATCAATAGCGTTACACGCAGAAACTTTATTGGTTTTACCATTGATTATATTATCAAGAGCCAATCCTCTATCTGCTTCCTCATGCACATACACAAAATTATTACCCCTACCACTTACTATAACTGGGCAAGAGGCATGATTTTTAACGAAATGGATAAGTTTTTCTCCTCCTCTAGGGACAATCAAGTCTATCTTTTGAGTTGGTTTTTCTAAAAACTCCTGAGTTCTTTGTCTATTGTAATCAAGATACTCAATCCACTCAGTAGTCACATTATTCTGTGATAAAGCTTGATGCCAAAGGTTTACAATTTCTAGATTAGAGTTTACTGATTCTTTACCTCCTTTAAGCAAAATTTTGTTTCCTGATTTAAAAGCAATTCCAGCCGCCTCAACAGTTACATCTGGTCTGGATTCATAAATAATTAATACAGTACCAAAAGAGGCAGTCTTATTAAACACTTCCATACCATTTTCATGAATAAACCGAAATCGCTCTACTCCTATTGGATCTTCTTGTTTTGATAATTGCATCAATGCTGCAATCATACCTTCTATCTTATCTTGATTCACTTTGAGACGATCTTGCATAGCTAGATCATCACCAGAATAATTTTGTATATCCTTTGTATTTGCTCTAATAATTGAATCTCTATTTTGATTCACAAGAGTGATCATACTTTCTAATACAGAGTTTCTTTGTGATATGCTTAATGATATATTCATAATTCGACTTTTTCTGCTTGCGTTACATTTTGTAATGCTTGGATAAGTTGATCTATTTCTTTTTTCCCTATTGTCAAAGGCGGTAGTATTCTTATTAGTTTTTTATTCATAGCTCCTCCTGTAAAAATACGTTGCTCATAAATCATTTTTTTTCGTAGTTCGCTGACTTCATAATCAAACTCTATTCCTAGCATCAGTCCTCTTCCTTTTACTTTTTGCACTCTTGGCAATTGACCTATTTGTGACATAAAATATTCTCCTGTTAACTTTGCATTATCAATAAGGTTTTCTGATTCGATCACCTCTAAAACTGCTAGTGCTGCGGCACAGGCAAGATGATTCCCCCCAAAGGTTGTTCCCAGCATTCCATGATTAGGTTCTATATGCGGTGCTATCAATACTCCTCCTATAGGAAAACCATTACCCATGCCTTTTGCTATAGTTATAATATCTGGTGTAATCTCATGATATTGATGTGCAAAAAATTTACCGCTTCGTCCATACCCTGATTGTATTTCATCTAAGATTAGAATCACATCAAATTCCTTACATAAGAATTCTAATTCCTTAAAGAATTCAGTAGTTCCTTCATCGAGTCCTCCTACTCCTTGTATCGGTTCTATTATAATTGCACATACTCCTCCTTTTTGTAACTCGTCTTTCACCAATTCAATTTTATTTAATGGTAAAAAAGTGACCTCTTGTTGTGAATTTATTGGGGCATTGATACTTTGATTATCTGTAGCAGCAACGGCGGCAGAGGTTCTTCCGTGAAAACCATTGTTGAATGCTATAACCCTCGATTTTCCTGTATAGAAAGAAGCTAGTTTTAATGCATTTTCATTTGCTTCTGCTCCAGAGTTACACAAAAACAACTGATAGTCTTCATACCCTGATAATTTGCCTAACTTATTGGCTAACTTATTTTGTAAACTATTTTGAACAGCATTTGAGTAAAATCCTATTTTTTCTAATTGCTCTTTTACTTTTTTTACATAATATGGATGAGAATGACCTATAGAGATTACCGCATGACCTCCATACATATCTAAATATTCTTTGCCGTTTTTATCTACTACAATACAATCAAATGCATTCACTGGTTCTACATTATACAATGGGTATACATCAAATGGTTTCATACTATTGTTGTTTTGTTGGTTAATAATTAATAATAAATAGGTTTATAAGTATTGATCAACTGACGACTATAAATAATCTTTTATTTTATCGTATTTATTTTTTCATAGGAGGCCATAACTCCTTTTATTACAGAGGAACTCAACCCTTGATGTTCCATTTCGTTTAATCCTTCTATAGTACATCCTTGAGGTGTTGTTACTTTATCAATCTCTCGTTCAGGATGTGTTCCGTTTTCTGCCACTAATGTTGCTGCTCCTATTGCTGTTTGTACAGCTATTATTTGTGCTTCATGAGGGTGGAATCCCATTTGTATTCCTCCTTGTATCATTGCTCTGAGAAACCTTAGAAAAAAAGCAATGCCACTTGCTCCTAATACTGTTGCTGCTTGCATTAATCTTTCTTCTATAATCAAAGTTTTACCTATGGTATCAAACATTTTCTGCACCGTTTCTAACTCTGCTTTTACATCTTCATTTGCTGCAATACAGGTCATTGATAATTTTTTGGAGGCTCCTGTGTTTGGCATTACTCTTACAACTTTATTATTAGGTACAATAACATTTATTTCTTCTATTGAAGTACCTGTTACTGTCGATATCAAAATCTGATTTGGGGTAATTTTATCTTTGATCTCTTTTAATACTTCGTTAAGTTGTCTTGGTTGAACACAAAGTATTATCCATTTTACAGCTTCTATAGATTCAATTATATTTTGTGATGTGGATACTCCTAATTTTTCTTTAACTTCTATTAGATTGTATTTTGATTTATCAACTACGGTAATATTATTCGTTTCAAATAAATCACTATCTGCTAATCCAGAGATTATTGATTTACCTAGATTCCCTCCTCCAATAATTGTTATTTTATTCATTTTAGTTCTTTTTTTGATTCTCAGTATGATAAAACTTTTATATTCATGTTTAAATACATACTTGGATAAGCTAGATATACTCTATTCTTAGAATGCACTTGCTTTTAATCCTAATCCTATTTTTTCTTCAAGTCCAAACATTAAGTTCATATTATGAATAGCTTGCCCTGATGCTCCTTTAATCAAATTATCAATTACTGAAGTGATTAATAACATGTCATTTTTTTTACTGATATGTAGTATACATTTATTAGTATTTACAACTTGTTTCAGGTGAATATCTTGATCAGAGATTATAGTAAATTCTGCATCTTTATAAAAAGAGGTATACAATTCTTTTGCCTCTGCTTCAGTTCCTTTATATTTTGTATACATAGTAGCATAAATCCCTTTGCTAAAATTTCCTCGATTAGGAATAAAGAAAATGGGGGATTCAAAATCTGATTGTACCTGCTTGATACTTTGCCCTATTTCGCCTAAATGTTGATGAGAAAACACTTTATAGCTAGAAAAATTATTATCTCTCCAACTAAAGTGGGTTGTTGCTCCTGGCATTACTCCTGCTCCTGTACTTCCTGTTGTTGCATTGATATGTATTGTATCTGCTAACTGCCCAGAAAATGCTAAGGGTAATAAACCTAGTTGAATTGCTGTTGCAAAACATCCTGGGTTTGCAATGTTTTGTGCAGATTGAATTTTTTCTTTATTCAATTCAGGAAGTCCATATACAAAATGTCTATTTAAATATTCTTTATCTTGATTCAGTCTAAAATCATTTCCCAGATCTATGATTTTGGTAGTGGTAGAGAATGTGTGATTTGCTAGAAATGATTTTGACCTACCGTGCCCCAAACACAAAAACAATACATCTATAGAAGGGTTTATTGTATCTGTAAATATTAGATTCGTTTCTCCTATCAAATCAGGATGTTGTTTATCAACCCTACTCCCTGCATTTGTAGTACTGTATACAAAATCTAATACTACCTGAGGGTGATGTATTAATAATCTCAGTAATTCTCCTGCTGTATATCCTGATCCTCCTATAATTCCTACGTTTATCATAACTGATTTTCATTTACGTTGTGATAAATTTTATTTGCATTACCATAGATTTTTATAAACCCTTTGGCTTCATCAGATGTCCACGAATTATTCATTTCCCCGTATTGCCCAAAATCAGATTTCATCATATCATGATCCGATGCCACTCCTTCTAGTGTAAAATGATATGGTTTTAATTTTACTGTTACATCGCCTGTAACAGATTTTTGAGCATCCTCCATAAATACCTCTATATTTCTCATTACGGGGTCTAAATAATTTCCTTCATGTAACAGCATCCCATACCAATTAGCTAATTGTTCTTTCCAATATTGTTGCCATTTGGTTAATACATGTTTTTCTAATAAGTGATGTGCTTTGATAATAACCATAGGTGCTGCAGCTTCAAACCCTACTCTTCCTTTGATTCCTATAATGGTATCACCTACATGGGTATCTCTACCAATAGCAAAAGCGCTTGCTATTTCTTCTAATTTCTGTATATTCTTAATTGGAGTATCTTTACTTCCATTCAAACCTACCAATTCTCCTTTATCAAAATTTAAAGTAATTGTTTCTTCTGTTTGTTTTTCTAATTGACTTGGATATGCAGTTCCTGGTAATGCACTATGAGAAGTAAGGGTTTCTTTGCCTCCTACACTGGTTCCCCAAATACCTTTATTGATAGAATATTGTGCTTTTTCCCAACTATAATGTACTCCATGTTTTTCTAAATAGGCAACCTCATCTTGTCTAGAGAGTTTTAAATCTCGTATAGGTGTAATAATTTCAATATCGGGAGCCAAAGTCTGAAAAATTACATCAAATCTAATCTGATCATTTCCAGCTCCTGTACTACCATGTGCTATATATTTTGCTCCTACTTTTTTGGCATAATTAATTACTTCTATTGCTTGAAAAATTCTTTCGGCACTCACAGATAAAGGATATGTATTATTTTTTAATACATTTCCATAAATCAGATACTTGATTGCTTTTTCATAAAATTCATTTAATATGGTTTTATTGATATGAGATGAGCTCCCTAACTCATATGCTCGTTCTTTTATATCCTCTAATTCTTTTTCAGAAAAACCTCCTGTATTTACCAAAATGGTATGTACTTTCAGTTTTTTCTCATGCATAAGATATTTTACACAATATGAGGTGTCTAATCCTCCACTATAGGCTAATACTACTTTTTCCATAACAATTGTCTATTGCTTGCAAGCATTGTTTGCTTAATTTTTTTTAATCTTTTTAATACTGGTTTTTTATACCATTTTACTTTTTTCTTTGCTTGTTGTAATGGATCATACAACATTCCTGTACATAAACACATCTTGTGATCTTTTGAGGTCAGAATATTAAAATTTGTACATGTTTTGCATCCTTCCCAAAACTTAGGGTCATCTGTTAATTCAGAAAACGTCACTGGCTTATATCCTAAATCTGAATTGATTTTCATTACTGCTAATCCAGTTGTAATCCCAAATACTTTTGATTCAGGATACTTTTTTAATGAGTAATTAAATGTAAATTCTTTAATCTTTTTTGCTAATCCTTGATTTCTAAAATCTGGATGTACTATTAATCCAGAATGAGCCACATACTTCTCATGTCCCCATACTTCGATATAACAAAAGCCTGCAAATTTTCCTCCTGATATTGCTATAATCGCATTTCTATTTTGCATTTTAGTTTGAATATATTCTGGAGTACGCTTGGCAATACCAGTCCCTCTAACTTTAGCTGAATCTGCAATTACTTTGCATATTTCTTCGGCATAACAGAAATGGGTCTCATTTGCAATTATGATTTCTACTTTTTTCATCTGCTCATCTTTAATTGTTTTTTAATGCACAGATAAAATTCGTTGTATTGCACTTTTTGATCACTATCAAGTATATTTTTACATCTCATTTCATAAACGAATTACGCTTATCAAAAAAGCTTACTTATTAAAATTGATTTTGATTGTTTTGAATTCTTATTGATAGCTATGACTTACAAATCATTTTTATAATGATCTATATTGGTAACATTTTGTATAAAAGAATACTGATACAACAGTTTTCTAAAAAAATGATTTTATCAATGAATTCTATGTCTCTAGGGGAAGTAGGGCGCACCTACTTCAAAAGAAGATTAGACCCCCAAGGGGCGACGAAAGCGGTGTGTAGGAATAGTTTTACTCCATACTACTTTGTTCAATAATTGAACATTAACTTCTAAATAAATATTTTGTACCGTTTTCATAATAGTAACTCTAAATCGTCGGCCGTAGCCCCTTTCGTTAACTAGATGGTACAATATTACATAAAAAAGTAATACCTAAGATTAATTATATGTAAAAACTATATAATTTTTAAGGTTTTACTAAAAAAATATAGTTTTGATTACTGATATAATATTTAATTACTCATTTTTATCATATAAAAAGCTGACCATCATCCTATAAAACAATAAAGGCAGCTATAAAAGCTACCTTTACTATAATTATCGTTGATATATTTTATTGCTTATCCACCAATAGTAAATAGAAGACCTACATTTACAGTAAAATCACTTACATTAATTTCATTTACTCCACTTCCTATTTTACCTGCATTTAAGTATGTTGCGTTTACATTAAGAACTCCATATTTAAAACCTAGAGCAGGACGAAAAGCAAAATTAGATGTACTTGCAATCACTTCTACATCGGTACCTGCTGTTTCTATGTCTACAGACCCCACACTTGTAAGACCAAGCGCTAGACTTCCATAAGGTCTGAAACCTTCTTTCTTAAAATAATAGCGCCCATTTACTAAGTAACTTCCTAAAGCTACAGCTCCATAAGACAATTCACCAGCAGTTGTATTGAGATCACCACCCACTAGAAAATCTCCCTGATACACAAGTGAAACATCGATGTCTTCAGTTACACCGTATCCTATTTCTAAATTTCCAGAAAAACCTCCATCGGTCATATCTGCAATATCTCCTGAAGGGATAGCATATCCAAGACCAAAACCTAATTTAACTTGTGCACTTGTAGCAGTCATTCCTAATAAAGCTACTGCTGCTAATAATAAAAAATTTCTCATAATTGAACTATTAATTTATGTTGAGTATCGTACTACCAATTATCAGACCAGAATTGAAATTTATTTGACTTATTAACTGTTAAATTTATACACACACACATTACAATTAATGTAACAGATTAAATAACAAAACTTATTAATCGTTAGGGTAATTAGTTCTTATAAATCTTTCAGGCGGCGTATTTGGCGTGCTTATGATGGAAATATTTT
>NZ_PGUB01000057.1:0-30325 GCF_002924285.1 Aquimarina sp. I32.4
TTGACAGCCTCTACCTATGTTACCCATCTAGGGGATTATAAGGAATTCATTACAAAGATGGATTATCATTTGGAAAACCTGAACTCTCTTGTCTTTATAGCAGATGGCGCAAGGTGGATTTGGAAATGGATAGAACAACACTATCCTGAAAGTATACAGATTGTAGATTATTATCATTGTAAAGAACATCTATGCGAATTTGCTAAACTTTACTATAAAGATGAAAAACAAAGATATAAGTGGATTGATACATGCTCAGAAATGATGCTTACCAAGGGGATTGACCCCATTATTGTAACACTTGAAAAATTACCAGAACAGCGCAAAACAACTGGAAAAAGAAACACATTGATCAACTATTATCGTAAAAATAAAGACAGAATGCAGTATCATAAATATATTGAAAAAGGGTTGATAATAGGATCGGGAGCCATAGAATCTGCTCACAAAGATGTGCTGCAACAGCGATTGAAGTTATCTGGGCAGCGATGGACTATGGAAGGTTTTCAACAAATGGCGCAACTAAGAGTAGTATATAAAAGCAAACAAGAACACAGGATCAAACAATTATGCCAAAATGCAGCATAATGGGAAATTTGTCGTACACCCGAAAAAGTTTAAATCACTTCTATATATAAATTTCTATTGATATTGATAGGGTTTAAAATTATGTTTAAGTAAATATATTGCCTTAATTCTTTCGTATAACCTTTTAAAGTGTTTAATTTTGTAGCTTATTTTAACCGAGATATTCATGGGGTCACGATCTATAGGGACTGATAAAAAGCAACAAAAAGTACTATATGACTATCAGAAACGAGATATTGATAAGATATTTAGTAGGTTAGAAGAATTTTCTGAAAAAAAAAATTTATTATATCAACTTCCTACAGGAGGAGGGAAAACTGTAATTTTTTCTGAAATTGTAAGGAGATATATAGAAACTACACAGAAAAAAGTGATTGTTCTTACACACCGAATAGAGTTGTGTGGACAGACTTCTAAAATGTTATCAGAGTTTGGTGTAAAAAACAAGATTATAAATAGTGCTGTTAAAGAGCTTGACGATCAAAATGAATATGCCTGTTTTGTAGCTATGGTCGAAACTCTTAATAATAGACTTAATGAGGATCATCAAGAATTGTATGATATAGGAATGGTTATTATTGATGAGGCACATTATAATTCATTTAGAAAGCTATTTCGGTTTTTTAAGAATTGTTTTATACTTGGGGTAACGGCTACACCACTGAGTTCTAACATGAAGCTACCAATGAAGGATAATTACCATGAATTGATTGTTGGTGATACTATAAATTCACTGATTGGTAGTGGTTTTCTTGCAAAACCTGTTACATATACTTATGATGTGGGCTTAGGAGCATTGAAAATAGGTATGAATGGTGATTATACAGTAAAATCCTCAGAAGACTTATATACAAACATGTTAATGCAAGATAAGTTGTTACATGCTTACGAGGATAGGTCTAAAGGTAAAAAAACACTAATCTTTAATAATGGGATTAATACTTCTGTATATGTGTACGAAACCTTTAAAAAGGCGGGATATCCAATTCGTCATTTAGATAATACAAACAGTAAACAAGAGCGAGAAGATATTTTATTGTGGTTCAAACAGACTAGTGATGCAATATTAACTTCTGTAAGTATTTTGACTACTGGATTTGATGAGCCTACTGTAGAGAGTATTATTCTTAATAGAGCTACAAAATCTCTTACGTTATATTTTCAGATGATTGGTAGGGGGTCACGTATTCTTCCTTCAAAACAAGAATTTGCTATTCTTGATTTGGGTAATAATACGGCAAGATTTGGATTGTGGAATTCAGAGGTAGATTGGCAATCTATATTTAAATCTCCTGATTTTTATTATGATAATTTGGTGGGAGATGAAGAGATAGAAAGAAACTTCAAGTATGTACTTCCTGAAGAATTAAGAAAAGAGTTTTCAAAATCTGAAGATATTGATTTTGATATTGAAGAAGAATATGCGAGGACAAAAAAATATGGATTGAGAAGTCTTACAGTTCTTG
Source organism: Aquimarina sp. I32.4 (assembly GCF_002924285.1). Lineage (NCBI taxonomy): Bacteria > Pseudomonadati > Bacteroidota > Flavobacteriia > Flavobacteriales > Flavobacteriaceae > Aquimarina > Aquimarina sp. I32.4. Next base: position 2,055 of record NZ_PGUB01000057.1, read on the forward strand.
ATAATTCTATAACTCAACATGCAAAGATGTGTGTGCAAAATAGTGAAGATGTTTTTGATGCTCGAATTTTGAGTAAACTGTTGGATCAAGACATAGAATATCGTGTACGCCGGTATTCATATTGTATTAGTAAAAGCACAAAAAACTATAGAGATTGGCTAGAAGAGGATTATAAGCGAAAATTAAGATCTAAGATCAATCAATTGTTTATGGACTAATCTTAGATCCTAAAAAGTATTAGATATCTATTTCTCCAATTAAATACGGAACAGAATAACCACTAAGAAACACACGATCACCTTTTATAGCACACTGTATTTCTCCTCTTCTTGTAGATAATTGTTGGGCCAGAAGTTTTGTTTTGTTAAGTTTTTCTGCCCAAAAAGGCACTAGAGAGGCATGTGCAGATCCAGTCACAGGATCTTCTGGCAGAATAGTAGCATTGGCATCAAACACACGAGAAACAAAATCAACATCTTGCCCTTTTGCGGTAATTATAATGCATAAATAAGGAAGCTCTTTTAATAAATTTAGATCAAGAGTAGCGTTTAATATTTCTTTTTCTGATGAAAGTGTTATGATTAAATCGCGTGCGGCATAAGTTGATAAAGGTTTTACATTAAGAGCTTTATGTACCTGTGAAGGTATTTCTATAGCAACAGGGGGTCTAGAAGGGAAATCTAAGGTTATGGCTCCGTTATCTTCTTTTTTAGCTTTTAGAAGGCCGCTTTTTGAAGAGAATGTAATTTCTGTAATAGATGGATCTATATAGTTAAAAATTACATAAGCAGATGCAAGAGTGGCATGACCGCATAAATCAATCTCATCATGAGGCATAAACCATCTAATCTCATAGATTTCATCTTTTTTTACAAAGTAAGCTGTTTCAGCCAAATTATTTTCTATTGCGATATTTTGTAATGTTTGGTCATCTAACCAATGTGGTAAATGACATACAGCTGCGGGATTGCCACCAAATAACTTTTGAGTAAAAGCGTCGATTTGATAAATTGGAATTTTCATGAATTTTGGTTTTAGTATTTTTTATAAATAGTACCTGTGCTTTTATTTATAAGTAGTTGTTTGTAACATGCTACTACGTCCTGGATAGTTACAGGAAAATGACCTGCGAACTTTTGATTATTAGGGAAATCTCCTGCAATAGCTCCTGGAGCGACGGCATTAAGACGAATTCCACGTTTCAATTCATTTGATACGGTGTTTATAAAGCTGTGTATTGCACCATAGATAAATGATAATGCCGTGGTGTTGGGTTCATAGTGTTCTGCTAGAATACCTGTTGTCAATGTTATAGAGGCACTGTCATTAAGATACTCTTGAGCAATGTGTACTAGATTAATTTGCCCCATTAATTTACTACGAATTCCTGTATAATAATCTTGTTCTGACAGTTCAGAAAAAGGTTTCCAAACAGCTGTGCCTGCTGCATTAATTACAGCATCTAATTTTGGTAAATTTTTAAAAAGTTTCTCTATAGAGCTCTTGTTCGTAATATCTATAGGATAAGATACACTATTTCTATGAGCGCCAAATACCTCACTATACTGTTCTTTTAGAGTGTTGTATACTGCTGATCCAATCATTCCTGTTGCGCTTATAATTAATATTTTCATAAACTTATAATTGAATTTTTTACTTTAATTTATATTATTATATATTTAATTTTATAAATATGTAATTTCAAATTTTTTATAATTTTTTTTGCATTGCAGTTAGAAATTCTTTGATAATCCCTTCGTTTCTTTTAAAATATGTCCATTTACCATGTCTCGTTGTAGTGAGTAAACCAGCTTTTTGCATACCTGTGAGATAATGTGATATGGTAGGCTGTGATAATCCAGATTTATTTTTTATAAAAAGACCACATACGCCATCATCAAAATGCCCTAAATCCTTATGGGGAGGAAAATGTACTTCAGGGTCTTTTAACCATTTAAGAATATCTAAACGAGTAGAGTTGGATAAAGCCTTATTTATTTCAAGTATTCTTTGAGTATTCATTCTACAAATGTATATATTTAATTTTATAAATATGTTAAGGATTAGATGTAAATTATTTTTTTTGAGAAAATAATATCTAATTATGTTTTTTTATTTTGTTGTGTAACAAAATTCATACATGGGCGTCTAGTAAGTATAAGTAAATTAGTTTTAACGGTACATGTAGGGCGCTTATCTTGATACTTCTTGAGATAAGTGCTTTTTATTTGTGCAATATAGAGTTCTCTTTATTTTTTATGAGTTTGTTTTTTTTAATTAATAATAACATGGATTACCATATGTGAGGAAAATAATTATTATTCTTGCAGAAGATGAAGATTGTTCCAGATATAAAGACAAAAAGAATTGCTATTAAGCTAAGGCCATCTGCAGAGAAGATGATAAAAAGGAAGCACCCTTGGATTTTTGAAGATAGTATTATCAAGCAAAATGTAGAAGGAGAAGCTGGAGATTTAGTAATTGTATATGATACCAAAAAGAATGGGTTTTTAGCTTGTGGGCTGTATGATCCATATTCTCCTATACGAATTAAATTAATTCAATTTGGAAAAACTGCACAGATCAATACAGAATGGTTTGAAGACACTATTTCTAATGCATATGACCAGAGAAAACCTTTGTTAGAAACAGACACTAATAGTTATCGATTGTTATTTGGAGAAAATGACTATATGCCTGGTTTTATTGCTGATGTATATGATAAGGTTTTGGTTATCAAATTGTATTCGCATATATGGTTTCCATACCTTAATTGGATTATCCAATCCTTGATTGATATTACAAATTGTGATTGTATTGTTATTAGGTTGAGTAGGTTGTTGCAATCACAAGGAGAAGTATTTGGTTTTAAGGATGGTCAAGTGATTTATGGTACTCTTGAAAATGAGGTGGTCATTTTTAAAGAACATAGTGTTTTGTTTTCTGCCAATGTAATTAAGGGGCATAAAACCGGATATTTTTTAGACCATCGTCATAATAGAAAAAGAGTAGGGGAGCTGGCTGGTGATAAAACTGTTCTTGATGTTTTTTCATACGCAGGAGGTTTTTCTGTTCATGCATTAACAGGAGGAGCAAAAAGAGTAGTGAGTCTTGATATTAGCAAGCAAGCTTTGGATATGGCAAAAGGTAATGTCGATTTAAATAATCATAAGGGATCACATGAAATAATGGCAATTGATGCTTTTATAGGATTACAAACGTTATTAGAAACTGATCAAAAGTTTGATATTATTGTAATAGACCCACCATCATTTGCAAAAAGAGAAAGCGAAATTCATAAAGCTAAAATTAGTTATGCTAGATTAGCTGAATTAGGAGCAAAATTAGTGTCATCAAACGGAATATTGGTTTTAGCTTCTTGTTCTTCACGAGTCTTGGCGGATGAATTTTTTGAAATCTCTGAAGAAAATATACTTACATCTGGAAGAAGTTTTACGATACTCGAAAAAACGAATCATGATATAGATCATCCTATTTCTTTTCCTGAGGGAGCTTACTTGAAATGTGGCTATTATCTGTTGGATTAAACCCTATATAAAATTAATAATAAGGTTGATTACTAGATGCTAAAAAATGTATTCAACCTTATTCTGATTTCAATGTTTACCAAAAACATGAATTTTCGCCTTTTTTATTGATGACTTTTTAGTATCATAAATAAAAGTGATATTTCTAATAATACGTTTGTTTCCTTTTAAATCAATAATTCTTGTTTCACTTTTTCTTGAAAAATTATGTTTTAATTGGATGATATCTTTTTTTCCATTCCCGTATTGAACTACCATTTTATGCATTGTAAGAGATCCACCTGTAATTTTAATTTTTAATTTCCTAAAGCTTCCTTCTTTGGCAGTTAGTTTTATTACGTCTTTATCTAACTTATAATTAACAGTTCTTGATCCCAAATGTTTCCAATCAATTCTGGTAGTTGTGAAGCTACTACTTATAAGTAGAATAGTTAAGATGGATAAGAAGAAAGAAAATCGTGGTAATGTAAGACTTTTCATAGTATCTATAATTTTGATTTATAAATAAGATAGCAGAACTACAAAAAGGTTTAAAATGAAGCAATAGAAAAGCGGGATAAATATAAAACTTATCCCGCTTTTTATATGTTTAAAAATATGTTTTTCTTATACTAGTTAGAAGACAACATAGCAAAAAACTTATCCATATTTGGTAATAAGACAATTCTTGTACGTCTGTTAATCGCCATATTTTCTTTAGAATCATTTTCTACCAATGGCTTATAACTACTTCTACCAGATGCAATTAATTTTGCAGGGTCAACACTATAAGAAGATTGTAATTTTCTAATAATAGATGTTGCTCTTTTTACACTTAAGTCCCAGTTGTCTTGTACGACAGCATTGCTAATTGTTCTAGAGTCAGTATGACCTTCTACCATAACTTCTAAGCTTGGCTCAGAATTGATAACTTCTGCTAATTTCTTTAGTATGTTATCTGCTTTACTGCTAACTCTATAACTACCACTATTGAATAACATTTTATCAGAGATAGAAATCATTACTACAGTGTTGTCTATATCTATTGAGATATCTTCATCATTTTTTAAATCATCAGATAAAGAATTTTTTAAATTATAAGATACAGCAAGATTCATTGAATCTTTTAAAGAAGTAGCATTTTGTAATTTTTGCTGATCAACTTTAGCCAATGTAGCTTTCATTTTTTCTTTAGTATTGTTAGATATTGCGGCTACACCACCATCTACCAGTACCATTTTTTCGTTATTTTCATCTTTCAAAGAGTTGATTTTTGCATTATAGTCAGCTACTCTAGATTCAATCTTCGCAAATTTATCTTCTAGTTCATCTTTCTCTACTGCAGTTTTTTGTAGCGTACTACGTGTTTCCTGTAATTCTTGTTCTAAAGCAACATACTTCTTTTTTGATACACAAGATGTCATAATCAATGCTCCTGACATTACAATTAACGTGGATAGTCTTTTCATGGTTATTTAATTAATAATTAGTTTTTATCTAACTGTGACTTGAGAGATTTATTGTTTTAATAATTATTAATATTTTCATATCAATTTCTTAAAAAGTGTTAATATTGCATCTGGAAAATAAAGGCTGAAAAACTATATAGAAATGGTGTTTTTTTATAAGCAAATAACTGTTTGATATTCAAAAAAATAAAAGTTTTGTTAGGCTGTTGATTGTATGAATTACTAATGTAATCTATGTTTTTTTTGTAACAACATGTTATTTTAGCAGTTTTATATAAAGTAGAATTGATACAGCCCTAAATTGTTTTGAATTGATAAAATGTATAATAATTAGATGTTTTTAATGAAAAAAAGGTTTGTATCCTGTTGTTTGTTATTTATATCCTTTTTTGTGATCTCTGGTCAAGAAACGGTAACACAAGAAGAGAATAAAGTAATTGATTATAAAAAGATGGTATTAGAAGGTAAAATAATATGTTTGCCTATCTACCCAAGAAAAACTAAAGAGTTTCCTGTAGAAGATATTTTATCTGACCATATGGAAACATATAATACTAAATGGGATACCTTGAATTTTAACCCATATTGGGATGAACATCTTAGTTTTCCTTTTCAATTAGAATTTGATGAAAAAGATTTCTCACCACCAGTTTCTGGTAAAATGGTAATTACTTCTCGTTTTGGATGGAGAAGAGGGCGTGCTCATAAAGGTATAGATATTGATCTTCAAGTAGGAGATACTGTGAAAACAATATTAGATGGTAAAATACGATATGTAGGATATCATGGTGGGTATGGTAATACTATAGTGGTACGACATCATAATGGATTAGAAACGGTCTATGCACATCTTTCTAAAACAATAGTAAAAGAAAATGACAATGTAAAAAAAGGTCAAATGATTGGTGAAGGAGGGGTTACTGGAAATGCTAGAGGTAGTCATTTGCATCTAGAAGTACGGTACCATGGCAAAGGAATCAATCCAGAATATTTATTTGAATTTACAGAAGATAGAAAAATACGATCAGATACGCTTATGGTGACCAAAAGGTGGGTTACCCCAAGATACCATCGGTCTACGCGTATGAGTAAAATAGTGGTTTATAAAACAAAGGATGATATTGCAAAGGCAGAAGAAGAGAAAAAGAAGATTTATACTGTGAAAAAGGGAGATACACTTTCTCGTATAGCAAATAAATATGGATTAGCAATTTCTGAAATATGTAAAACAAATTCTTTACGACATAATTCTATTTTGAGAATTGGACAACAAATAATTATATATTAACTTTCTTTTACAGAAGAACTATTTATGTATTTATGAATCATTTCTAATAAATGATTTTTGTTATAAGGTTTTAAAATATAGTCATTGAGCCCAGCTCTTACAATTTGTCTGTTTAATTGAGTAACATCTACAGCAGTAAGTGCAATGATAGGAGTTGATGTATTGAATTTCCTTATTCTTTTGGTGGTTCCAATCCCATTCAGTCTTGGCATATTGATATCCATAAGTATAATATCATATTCATTTTCTTTGGCAAGATCTATTGCATCAAAACCATTATCAATAGTGGTACAGTCAAATTGTTCTTTAGATAATATTTTGTCGGCTACAAGAAGATTTAGTTTGTTATCATCTACAATTAAAACCTTGTAATTGGTAGATTGTAGAGAATCATCAAAAATAACCTTCTTAATCCCATTACTTGTTGGTTGTTGTTGAAATTCAAAGTCCATAATCAAGATATATTCAGAACCCGAATGAGCATTATTTTTTATTACAATTTCACCACCTATAGCCTTAGCAAGGCGATTGATGATTTTTGAATTAATTCCAGTACCAAGAAAAGATTCTTTGGTGTTTTCTGTATTAATAAATTCTTGATAAATGGATTTTTCATCTTCTTTAGAGATATTATAACCATTATGATTAATTTTGAAATGAATAGTGGCTGTATTTTCAACTTTCTTATTTAAACCAACCAAAAAATTTACATCTCCGTTTTTTGTATAACGTAGTGAATTACTTATTAAGTTCATAAGGATTTGCGAAATAATAGCAGCATCTCCATAAACCATATAATCTATTTTAGAGTCAAATTCAAAATGAAGTATGTTATCACTATTTTCGGTAGCATAACCAAATGAATTAATTAGATTTTGAGTAACCTCTTTTAAATTAAACAAGGTGTTCTGAACGGTCATTTCTTTCGAGTCCAAAAAATTTACATGAAGTACATTATTTATCAATGTAAAAAGATAATCTCCAGAAAACTTTAGAGATTTGAGATTTTTACCATTTTTGATTTCAGGATATTCTTCTTCTATGAGATTAGTTAATCCCATAATACCATATAAAGGAGTTCTTAACTCTTGGCTAAGAGTAGAGATAAAATCTTGCTGTAAACGAAATTGTTCGTTAGCTTTTTGCTGTAGTTCGATGTTTTTTTTACCAAGCTTTTTACTGTTCCTTTTGTAGATAAACCACAAAAAAAGAAGCCCAACAAGAAGTGTTCCTTCTATTAAATAATGAATCATATCATTTTTAATAACAAAGTAAGAAATATCCCACTCATCATACAAGTTTGTTAGTGTGTTTTTTTTTGATTACTAGAATAACTCAACAATTATGTGTAATTATTAAGAATTAATAGGGTCTTTATAGGTAAATGCGATTGATCAATAAAAAAGATATAATGTAATTTATGATCCTTAGGCTTTAATAATTACCTTTGTATATCGATGGTGGAATATGAATATGTTATGAAAACTTACTTATTTTTACTTTTATTTTTATGTTGTGGTATAGTAATGTATGCACAGATAGAGAATACATTACCTGCTTTGGGTGGTAATATTAATAATACGGTACCATCTGGATTATCTGGTGGGATATTAACCTCAGAACCAGAATCTTCTCCTTTATTACACGATTCTTCAAAAAAGTTAGGAGAATATGATCGAAATGAACCTAATTTTAATATGAAGGGTAATACTGGCTTTTTTGAACCTGAAATAGAAAAAACTCCTAAATGGTTTACAAAAGATAAAGAGATTAAAGAAGCATATAAAAGTGATCAATATTTTGGAGATTTTAAAAGCAAAGGAGAATTCGTTAGATTATTATATAGGGATCATGAATATGTAGATGGTGATGTAGTTAGAATTTATCTTAATGATACGATGATTGTTTCAAAAGTATTTTTAGGTGGTGATTTTAAAGGGATAGGTATTGATTTGATAAAAGGGTTTAATAAAATAGATATAGAAGCATTAAACCAAGGAGAGTCCGGTCCTAATACTGCAGAGTTTCAACTTTATGATGACCGAGGTAGTCTTATAACTAGTAATGAATGGAATCTTACCACTGGGGTCAAAGCTACATTGATTGTAGTTAAAGAGTAATATTCTTGCTCATAAAATGAGATTTTAATATTCCGAAGCTTGTTTCAAACAAATACTTCATGGGTTTGCCTCGATGTAGTTTGTTTAAAAAAATCTAACTATTAAGAAATCCAAAGATTGGATTGTGATTTTTTTGCAAACCAAACTAGAAAAAAAGCAACCACAATAACAATACATGGCATTATAACTCTACTTCCTGATAGTGCTATATAATCTTGTATAAAGAAATTGTATACTGCTTGCCCTAAAACACCTACTAGTGATGTTATAAAAAGAAAAGAAGCCCATTTTTTTCTTACTAATAAAGCAATACATCCTAAAGTACCTGCGAATACAGCTATTGCAAAAGCAGCAGTGACCCAAATAGGAGTGTTTTTATAAAAATTTTGTTCATTTTCTGGTAAACGAGTCAATGCTTCATCAGTTATAAAAGCCTGACCAACATAAGCCATTACTCCCATAATATTCCATAATAATGCTATGATACCTATAACCCAAAACCACACAGGGAGTTTGTTTGTGTTTTTCATAAGATGCTGATATTAAGTTTCTTTGTGAGAAGCAATGTACTTAGAAACTGAGTGAAATACAAATTTAGATGATTCTCTATGACAGTTATAAGTGAAAAATACTTTCAATTAAAAAGATTAACTTTTATCTAAATACATATTTAAATTATCTAAAGTATCATTCCAAAATTCTTCATAGGTTTTTAACCATTGATTTACTTCTTTCAAAGGGTGTGTGTCAGCATAGCAATACCGTTCTCTTCCATTAGTGTTTATATGAATTAACCCAGCGTTTTCTAAAGTTTTTAAATGTTTGGTAATACCTTGTCTGCTGATTTCAAACTGATCAGATATTTGAGTTATTGGTAAAGCAGTTGCAGATATTACCAAAGCATGAAATATTTCGCGTCTAGTAGGATCTGCAATAGCTTTTAATATTGTGGTAATGTTATTGTGCATGAATAGTTTGTTTTAGGTAATCAAACAGACCAGAGATACAATGATCCCATCCGTTGGTAAAACTACTAAACATTTCGATAGCAGTCTCTCCTTTGTAGTTTGATATTCCTGAATGTTCAAGATATAATTTGGTACCACCTTCAATTTCTTCCAAAATCCACTTTACTGTGGTTTCTACAGGAGCCTCTTTTACAATCCAGGAATAAACCAATGTATAGGGATCTGCTTTTTTTACTTCTCCTTCGATAGGAGAGCATTCTTTTTTTGTAGAAATAAAAGTGTACTGATACCCTTTTTCTGCCTTGAAATCGGCTTGCAAAAACCAAGTTGAAATTTCTGAAGCATTGGTGATTGCATTCCAAACTTTTTCTATGGGATGATTGAATATTCTTTCCTTTGTGATTAAGTCTTTCATAATGTTTATTTTAAAATTAATACGCAACTTTATGGTTGCTAAATTACTAGTATTTTTTAAATAAGCAACTTTTTAGTTGCCTATTTGTTGTTTTGTTGTAATTTAACCTAAAATTTAAAGAAACAATTGTGTAATTATCAAAAATAGAATACTTTACGTAAATGCAAACTATTCTTGATTATTTTGAAACGATACCTTCTTCGTACCGTAGTTTTATTCTAGTAGGAGGGATTTCCTTTTTTTGGCTTATAGAGTATAGTGCACCATTATTTAGGTTTAGGTACAAGAAATTTAAACATGCATGGCCTAATTTATTTTTTACATTAACTACTATAATTATCAATTTCTTGTTGGCATTTATCTTGCTTAAAACAAGTAATTGGGCAGTAGATCATAAGTTTGGAGTGCTACAATGGTTGGTGTTACCAACTTGGGCTACAGTATTATTAGGTGTAGCATTACTTGATTTGGTTAGCACATTATATTCAACATATGATAAGACCATTATGGATGTTTCATTTGGTGCATCATACTGATAACCATGTTGATACTACTACAGCCAATTGGCATCATCCAGGAGAAAGTGTTATTCGTTTTTTGTTTACTACACTAGCGGTTTTTATTGCTGGAGTACCAATTGGGGTAATTATGTTGTACCAATCTCTATCAGTACTATTGTCACAATTTAATCATGCAAATATTTCTTTACCTAAAAAAGTAGATACAGCCCTTAGCTGGGTTATTGTTTCGCCAAATATGCATAAGGTACATTACCATTATAAATTACCTTATACAGATACTAATTATGGGAATATTTTTTCTATTTGGGACAGGGTTTTTATAATATATTCCAAAATATCTAACAATCATTTAGTGTATGGTATTGATAGTTATACCGATATTAATTCAACTACAAATATTAGGAAATTACTTAAACTACCATTTTCTAAATATTGTTCATCTACTAAAGTTGATTTTGAGTAAAAGATAAAAATAAACTACTTCGGGCTAACCCTATGAAGTATTTGTTTGAAACAAACCTTTAATTTCGAAGTATTAAAATCTCACTTAGTGAGTAAATCCACATATTCATACGGAACATGACAAGTATTTGTGCTAGAAGAATAAGATCGAATATTTGTAGATTAAATACCCCTTTTTATTATCGGATAAGATTCATCTTTTACTGCTTATTTATTTTTAATATTTGTTTCTGGATGAATTTATTATCTTTAGGTACAATAGATTATACAAATTATCTTAATATTTTTTATGTTAATTCATTAATTAACTCAACTTAAACTATTCTTAAAACCAATGAAAAAAAGTACCATCTTTATGCTGGTGATGTCGTGCATCATCAGTATTTCTCTTTATGCACAAAAAAGTAATAAAGAGCTCGCCAAAGAGTATTTAAATCTAAAGGGAGAAGTAATCTTTGATTTTACAATTACTCAAAAATCACAATTAAACATTATAAGTAAAGAATTAGCTATTGTACATTATGATGAAAACACAAATACGGTCAAAGTAATGGCTAATAAAAATCAATTCTCTTCCTTTTTGCAAAAAAATATTCCTTTTACTGTTACTACAGAAGATAATATTATAGGGTATAGAACTATGACTTCGGATTTAGCAGGTAAAGCAACTACATTTCCACTTACAGCATATCCAACTTATTCAGATTATGAGACAATGATGAATGATTTTGCTATCAATTATCCAACTCTGTGTAAAGTAGAGAATATTGGTGCTACTACGGAAGGAGATAAATCTTTATTATTTGTGAAACTGTCAGACAATGTAAATCTTAATGAGCAAGAACCGCGGGTAATGTATACCTCGTCTATGCATGGAGATGAAATTGCAGGATATCCTATGATGCTTAATCTTATTGATTATTTACTAGACGCTTATTCTAATACTGCACATCCTAAACATACTGAAATCAAGAATTTATTAGATAACAATGAAGTTTGGGTTAATCCTTTGGCAAATCCAGATGGCACTTTTCGTAATAGTCCTAATAATACATCTGTAGCCAATGCTACTCGAGGAAATGCTAATAATGTAGATTTAAATAGGAATTATCCAGATCCTGATGATGGAGCTCACCCTGATGGCAATACATACCAGACGGAAACAATTGCATTTATGAATTTTGCAGATGCTCAACACTTTGTGTTATCAGCAAATTTTCATGGAGGAATAGAGCTGGTTAATTACCCTTGGGATACGTATGCAGGAGCACATCCTGATGAAGATTATTTTGTACATGTTTCTGAAGAGTATAGAAATCACTGTCAAGCCAATAGTCCAGCAGGGTATTTTGATGATATAAACAATGGAATTACCAATGGTTTTGCATGGTATGAAGTACAAGGAGGAAGGCAAGACTACCAAATATATAATCAAAAAGGAAAAGAAATAACTGTTGAATTATCAACCAATAAGACTCCGCCAGCAAATCAATTAGTAAACTTTTGGAATTATAATAAAGAAGCGTTAATTTCTTTTTTAAAACAAGTAAATTATGGCATCAGAGGGGTAGTTACAGATGTGGTAACAAATCAGCCTATACAAGCAAAAATTACTGTAATAGGTAAAGAAAGTTATGAAACATGGACTCCCACAGAATTACCAGAAGGAGATTATTATAGACCTATAAAAGCAGGAACATATGATCTTTTGTTTGAGGCCGCTTGTTATGAGTCGCTTACACTTACAGGAGTAACCGTAGCAGATTATGCTACTGTAATCAAGAATGTACAATTAACTCCAATAGGAGGTGTGGCACCTACAGGATTGGTAGCTTCAAATATTCAACCTACAACTGCTACATTAAGCTGGAATACAAGCTCAGGAGCCACATATGATATAAGATACCGTGTGATAGGTAGTGCTAATTGGGTAAGCGTATCGTCTACTACAAATACGATTACTATTACAGGTTTGGTAGCGAACACTTCTTATGAATCTCAAGTAAGAAGTAATTGTGCTGGAGGAACTAGTTCTCCATATAGTACATCTACAAACTTTACAACACTCAGTACTCCTACTTGTACAGGAATAAATTCATTTCCATATATAGAAAGCTTTGAGGCAGGTTTAGGGCTTTGGACCAATGTGTCAGGGGATGATATAAACTGGACAAGAGATTCTGGAGGAACTTCTTCTTCATCAACAGGCCCTTCTACTGGTCAAGAAGGAGCTTTTTACCTCTATACAGAAGCTTCATCCTCTGGTAGCCCTAATAAAACAGCACTTCTTGAGAGTCCTTGTATTGATTTAGGAGTTTTGTCAGGAATTTCTTTAGAATTTGGGTATCATATGTATGGTAGTCAAATGGGGATGTTAGAAGTCTTAATCAGTACAAATGATGGCGGTACGTATACTTCATTATGGAGCAAGAGTGGTAATTTAGGAAATATATGGAACACAGCAACTGTTGATCTTAGTGCATATGCTGGGTCTGTGATCAAATTACAATTTAAGGGAGTTACAGGAACAGGTTTTAGAAGTGATATGGCTATAGATAACATTACTATAAAATCTTCTACACCGGATACAGAACCGCCTTCTGTTCCTACAAATCTAACCACATCATCTATTACGTCTACTAGCATTGGACTTTTATGGAATTCATCTACAGATAATATTGGGGTATCTGGATATGAAATATATCAAGGAGCAACTTTATTAACTACAGTAACAAATACAAATTATACTGTTACAGGATTAAGCCCTAATACAGCATATACGTTTTCTGTAAAAGCAAAAGATGTAGCAGGAAATGTCTCTGCTCATAGTGCTATAATTAATGCAACTACATTAGATCAGGCTATTTCATATTGTGTATCCAAAGGAAATAATGTAAGCTATGAATATATTGATTATGTAGAATTGGGTGAAATATCGAATACAACAACAGCAAATTCAGGGTATGGTGATTTTACTAATCTAGTGGCAAATATAGGATATGGGGCAAACACCATTATAGTAAGTGCAGGATTTACAAATACAGCATATAGAGAATATTGGAGTGTATGGATAGATTATAATCAGAACGGTAGCTTTGAAGCCACAGAACAAATAGTATCGAATCAATCAAATAGTAGTGCAAATCAATCTTTTAATTTTAATATTCCCGCAACAACATTATCAGGCACAACCAGAATGAGGGTTTCTATGAAATATAATGTAGAACCAGGAGCATGTGAAACATTTACATACGGTGAAGTAGAAGATTATACTGTAAATATAAGTGCAACTCCAGCTGCAAAAGAAGGGGGAACTATAAGAAAATATAATAGTGATATATCGGTATATCCAAATCCTGTGAAAGACGGAATCTTATTTGTACAGACAAAACATGTTAAAAATACTTTATCATTCAAGATTATCAATTATATCGGTCAAACAGTAATGGAGAATCAATTATCAGAAAACAAGATTGATGTTTCTTCATTGCCAGAAGGTGTCTATATCTTGAGAATAGATATAGATACAAAAATGATTACCAAAAAAATTATGATTACGAGGTAATCAAATAGAATTTTCAAAAATATAGTAAAAGCCTCTGGATCTCCAGGGGCTTTTATATTTTCATATAGGTTGAAAAAAAATATACTGCAAAAACCTCGTAACATACGAGGTGAGATAATACTATATCAAAATAATTTAGGGGTATTCTAAAAAAAAGACTTATCAAGTTTGTATTTAGAATTTTATTGATCCTTATAATCAATAATATCTTTTATATCAACATCCATATAGTTGGCAATTTTTTGCAGTCTTTCAAAATCTTTTACAAGATCTTTTCGCTTCACAACATAATCACCTGCCTGCGGACTTACTCCTAAAGCTTTTGATATACCATATACCGTCTTAGCTCCTTTACTTTTTTTAAGGAGCTTTTTTAGTTTCCTGTTTATCATATCGCAAACATACATATAACATTTGATTAATCAAATAAATTTTTATTAAAAAAATACTTGTATATTAAAAATATGTTTGTATATTCGTTGCATACAAATCAAATCATCTAATTATGAAACTTTTATTAGCAACAGTAATGTTTTGCGTATCTATGGTGAGCGCAACTCCTTTAAAAACTGAACCTTTTTTTGGAAGTAAAGAAAAAATTGAGCGTAAGAAAAAAGCTAAAGAAAGAACATCAGCCAATAAGAATGTTCACTCTATAAAGAAGTGGAAAATAACAATAGAGTATAGGAATGGTAATACAATATCAAAAACTATCGTAGTCAGTCAAAATTCAAAATTAAGTGCCTTAGAAACCGCATTTAAAGAAGCAGAGAAGCATTTGAAAAACACAAAAAATATAAAAGATTATAGTGTATCTCCTGTAACAGATTCTTATGTATTATTAGCAGGAAATTAAAAGTTAATCAATACCAGGAACTTACCTATAATATTACATTAAGAGATCACGTAACGTGATCTCTTTTTTTATGTTGAAATTAGGGTACTATAAAAAAGAAACTATTTTTGTACCATATAATAAGTATGTAACTATTTTAAAACATAGTCGTCATATAAGGTAAGTAATAAGGAATATAAGTAAAATTAGGTATATATAAGTAATGAACTTATAAGCATTACAGATACCTTTATATAGTAAAAGAACACAATTAAGTGAGGGAAAATATATGTCAAAACTTTTTACAATTACAGCGCTAAAAAATTTAAAACAAACAGGAAGTTTGTTTAGAAGCTCTAAAAAATTAGCAAATCAACTTGTCAAACCTTTGGGTGCAGATAAGAAATTGACAGTTGTTGAGCTAGGTGCTGGTGATGGAGTGATAACAAAGCCTATTTTAGATAAAATAGGAATAAATTCATGTTTGCACTCTTTTGAGATTAACCTCTCATTTATTCCAAAATTAAAATCTATAAAAGATAACCGCTTAACAATACACAATACATGCGTATCTAATTTAAGTACTATTTTTGCAGAGAACAAAGTAGATTTTGTGATATCTTGTTTGCCTTTGGCTAATATTGAATATGCTTTTAAGAAACAGCTGATAGATGATATCAAGTTTATACTTAAAGAAGGAGGGAGTTTTATTCAGTATCAATACACAAAAAAAGATCAAGAACTTTTAAAAGCTAATTTTTTAGAAGCCAAAACAACACTTTGTATAAAAAATATTCCACCAGCCTTTATCTATAATTGTCAGAATTGATAATAAGGTTAGAACAAGTATGAATCATTAAACTTCTGTTAAACAAGGTGAGGTATATCATTTTTTCGTAAATTTGTTGCGTAAATGAAAGAAATCATTCAAAAAATATCAGCAGTTTGTATGACATTGGTAGTATTATTTTCTACAATGTCATTTACTTTTGATATGCATTATTGTGGAACTACCTTAGTGGATATTGCGCTATATAAAGAAGCAAAAACATGTGGTATGAAACAACAGGTTTCTGATAAAGCAACGTGTTCTATATTACCTAAAAAAAGTTGTTGTAGTGATAAACAATTGACTATTGATGGGCAAGATGAGTTACAAAACTCATTTGATACCCTAACTTTTGAACAACAAGTTTTTATTACATCTTTTTATGATTCTTTTATAAATCTTTTTAAAGGGTTAGAAACGAATGTAGTTCCTTTTAAGGAGCACTCACCGCCTTTTCTGGTCAAGAATATTCATATCCTCAACGAGACTTTTCTTATTTGATGAATTAGATATTTAAGTATTGCCTAATATAATTTATAAATTGGGTTAGGTTGTTGTATCCTATAAACAACAATTTTCTTTAATTATTTAATAATCAAATGATATGCTAAATAAAAGCATCAGATTTATTATAGAAAATAAGCTTGTAGCGTTGCTTATGCTTATACTATTTGTAGGGTGGGGTATTATAAATGCGCCTTTTGCATGGCAAACTGGATTGTTACCCACAGATCCTGTAGCTGTTGACGCCATACCTGATATAGGCGAAAATCAGCAAATTGTATATACAAAATGGCAAGGCCGATCCCCACAAGACATAGAAGATCAGGTTACCTATCCATTAACAACATCACTTCTGGGAGTTCCAGGAGTAAAAACGATTCGTAGTTCCTCAATGTTTGGTTTTTCTAGCATCTATATCATTTTTGAAGAAGATATAGAATTCTATTGGAGTCGAAGCCGTATTCTAGAAAAACTTAATTCGTTACCAAGTAATTTATTGCCAAAAGGAGTGAAGCCATCCCTAGGTCCAGACGCTACTGGATTGGGTCAAATTTTTTGGTATACTATAGAAGGAAGAGATGAAAACGGAGAAGTAACAGGAGGATGGGATTTACAAGAAATAAGAAGTGTTCAGGATTATTATATAAAATACGCATTATCATCGGCAAGTGGTGTAGCAGAAGTAGCTTCAGTAGGAGGGCATGTTAAAGAATATCAGATAGATGTAAACCCTGAATTGATGCGACAATATAATGTAAGTCTTCGAGATGTTGTACAAGCAATAAAACAATCTAATAAAGATATTGGTGCACAAACTCTAGAAATCAATCAGGCAGAATATCTGGTTCGTGGTCTTGGGTATATACAATCTATAGCTGATATAGAAAATGCTGTAGTCATATCAGAAGAATATACTTCTATACGTATTAAAGATATTGCCCATGTGCATATAGGTCCAGGAACCAGAAGAGGAATATTAGATAAAGAAGGAGCAGAAGTAGTAGGGGGTGTGGTTGTAGCAAGATACGGTGCAAATCCAATGGAAGTCATTAATAATGTAAAAGATAAAATAAAAGAACTAAGTACAGGGCTTCCGTCAAAAAAATTAAAAGATGGACGTACATCACAATTGACAATTGTTTCTTTTTATGATCGTACAGAACTTATTCAAGAAACTCTAGGAACATTAAGCGAAGCCTTAACTCTAGAAATTTTGATAACCATTCTAGTAATTATTATAATGGTATTTAACCTCAGAGCATCCATTCTTATTTCAGGGCTTTTACCAGTAGCGGTTCTAATGGTATTTATAGCCATGAAGGTTTTTAATGTAGAAGCCAATATTGTAGCCTTATCAGGTATTGCTATTGCAATAGGTACCATGGTAGATGTAGGGGTTATTTTATCAGAAAATATAATTAGGCATATTGATGACAATAAGGAGAATGTATCAATTAATACAGTAGTTTATAATGCAACAGCAGAAGTTTCAGGAGCAATTGTTACAGCAGTTTTGACGACTATTATTAGTTTTATACCAGTGTTTACTATGATTGGTGCAGAGGGCAAACTATTCAGGCCTCTAGCATTTACCAAAACAATGGCGCTCTCAGCATCAATTATTGTTGCTTTATTTCTTATTCCACCTTTTGCAGCATTCTTATTTCAAAAAAGAAAAATAAAAACAATTGTACAATATGTAATTAATGGTTTATTGATATTGCTAGGAGTAATAGCTGTTTTTAATAAAATATGGCTAGGTATACTTATAATTGTTTTTGCAATAACTTCAATTCTCGGTTTACAAAAGAAACTCTCTTCAAAACGATCTAATCAGATTTATATTGGAGCCTTTGTTATTACAATAGTATGTTTATTAGCAACATATTGGCAGCCATTAGGAGTAGGAGAAAATATGTTTTGGAACCTAGTTTTTGTAGTAATAATCTGTGCAAGCTTATTAGGGGTTTTTACTCTTTTTCAAAAGTATTATGTAGTGATCTTGCAATGGGCATTAGAACACAAGATAGCTTTTTTGTCACTACCAGCTATAATTGTACTTCTTGGTTTTGTGATTATGAAAAACACAGGAAAAGAGTTTATGCCACCCTTAGACGAAGGATCTTTCCTATTAATGCCAACAACTTTACCCCATGCTGGTATCGAAGAAAATAAAAGGATTTTGAAACAATTGGATATGGCTGTAGCAAGTATTCCTGAAATAAAAACAGTTGTAGGTAAAGCAGGAAAAACAGAATCTGCTCTAGACCCAGCACCCTTATCTATGTATGAAAATATCATTCAATATAAGCCTGAATACATGCTTAGTAATAAAGGAAAAAGACAACGATACAAAACCAATGATGAAGGCTTTTTTATAGGAAAAGATAATGCACTTATTTATAATGAAAATAACACTATTGACGCTACCGATATTCTATACGCAAAGAAAGAAGGAAAGGTTGTTTTGAATTCATTACACATTAAAAAGAAACAACTTATTCCAGATGATGAAGGGGAGTTTTTTCGTAATTGGCGTCCAGAAATACATTCTAGAGATGATATATGGAAAAAAATAGTGCAAGTCACCAAATTACCAGGAGTTACTTCTGCTCCCAAATTACAACCAATAGAGACTCGATTAATCATGTTACAAACAGGAATGCGTGCTCCTATGGGAATCAAAATCAAAGGGCAAGATCTTAAACAGATTGAGAAATTTGGAATTAGATTAGAAGAAATAATAAAAGAAGTAACAGGAGTAAAAAAAGAAGCTGTCTTTGCAGACCGTATTGTAGGAAAACCTTATCTACTCATAGATATAGATAGACAGCAACTAATCCGTTATGGTGTATCAGTAGCGCAAGTACAAGAAGTACTTGAAGTAGCAGTGGGGGGGATGCCTCTTACTCAAACTGTAGAAGGCAGAGAACGCTATCAAGTACGTGTACGCTATCCTCGTGAACTTAGAGCAAATCCAACAGATTTAGAAAAAATATATGTGCCTGTAGAAAAAGGAAATACCGTTCCCTTGAGTGAATTGGTCAATATACGTTATCAACAAGGCCCGCAGGTAATCAAAAGTGAAGATACTTTTTTGGTAGGATATGTATTATTTGATAAACTCGATGAATTTGCAGAAATCAATGTAGTAGAAAATGCTCAAAAACAGATTGAAACGAAAATAAATAAAGGAGAACTTCATATTCCAAAAGGAATAAGTTACGAGTTTACAGGAACCTATGAAAATCAATTACGAGCAGAAAAAACCTTATCTATGGTGGTTCCTCTTGCTTTAGCGGTCATTTTTTTGATACTATATTTTCAGTTTCGTTCTGTTATAACGTCAATGATTGTATTTACAGGTATTGCTGTAGCATTTGCAGGAGGATTTATAATGATTTGGTTATATGGCCAAGAGTGGTTTCTGGATATAAATATATTCGATATAAATCTGAGAGAAGTATTTCAGATACAAACTATCAATCTAAGTGTGGCAGTATGGGTTGGTTTTATAGCACTCTTTGGTATTGCAACAGATGACGGAGTTGTAATGGCAACCTACCTTACTCAAACCTTTGATAAGAATAAACCACAATCACTATCCCAGATTAGAGCATCAGTAATAGAAGCAGGAGAAAAGAGAATTCGTCCATGTCTTATGACAACGGCAACTACGATTCTTGCATTATTACCTATTCTTACATCAACAGGAAGAGGAAGTGATATAATGATACCTATGGCAATTCCTTCTTTTGGTGGAATGAGTATTGCTTTAATCACATTATTTGTTGTCCCCATTTTATATGCATGGACAAAAGAAATTAAACTTAAAAGAAAAACAGTATGAGATATCTAAGTATTATTATAGGTAGTCTGCTCTTTTTTTATACCGCAGAAGCACAGCAACTAGAAGCATATATACAAGAAGCCATGATAAATAATTCTCAAATTCAATCCTTTGAAATTCGTCATGCTATTGCAAAAGAAAAAGAGAATGAAACACATACATTACCCAACACACAAATAAGTGTTGGATATTTTGTAAGCGAACCCGAAACGAGAACAGGAGCGCAACGAGCAAAAATTTCTGTACAACAAATGTTACCATGGTTTGGAACACTCACTGCAAGAGAGCACTATGCAAATACAATAACAGAAAAAGAATATTTAGAAGTTGTTGTTATTAAAAGAAAAATAGCACTCGCAATAGCTCAATCCTATTATAAATTATATGCTATCCAGTCAAAACAAAAAATAGTTACCGAAAATATAAATTTATTACAAACCTATGAAAAACTAGCATTAACATCGGTAGAGGTGGGTAAGGCCTCTGTAGTAGATGTATTAAAATTACAAATTCGACAAAATGAATTGCAACAATATAGAGATGTACTTAAAGAGCAAGTAACAGCAGAACAAGCAAGTTTTATTACACTAATCAACAAAAAAAAGGATAGTATCGTAGTACCTCATGGACTAAAAATCCCACTACAAGACACAGAAGCTCAAAGTGAGGAAATAGCATTAAATCCAGAAATAGTCACTTATGATGTGTTATATCAAAGCGTACTACAATCAGAACAACTCAATAAAAAAGAAAGTGCTCCTCAAATCGGTTTTGGGTTGAGTTACATTCCTGTTTCAGAACGATCTGATATGATCATATCAGATAATGGTAAAGATATTATAATGCCAATGGTCTCTCTCTCTATCCCGATATTTAATAAGCAATATAACTCTAGAACACGGCAAAATGAGCTCCATCAAGAAAGAATAACAGCAGAAAAAGAAGAGAAAATAAATCAGCTTACCACAATATTAGTCAATGCATTATCAAATAGAAATAAAGCAAGAATCCAAAATAACACACAACAAAAGAACTTGGAACAAGCCAAAAATGCTGAGAAAATTCTAGTAAAAAGTTATGAAACTGGAACCATAGATTTTAATGATATACTTGATATTCAAGAACTACAACTTAAGTTTCAGCTTAATCAAATAGAAAGTATACAGCAATACTATATGCAAACAGCAATCATTAATTATTTAACAAACCAATAGAAGTAAATAAACATTCAAAAAAGTAGAACAATGAGAATTTCAAAAATTAATCTAATACTAATGGCAACAATAGTATTAACAACCATATCATGTAAACAAGGAAATACCCCTACAGATAATGAAAAAGAGCAGCATTCAGAAATAAAAAATGATAGTGAAATGCCTAATAAAAATGAGGAAACAGAGGTTGTGAAAAATGTGAAGTTTAACAATGCAACAGCCGATGCTATTTTTCAACATTATATACATATCAAAACAGCATTAGTTAACACAGATGTAAATAAAGCTAAACAAGGAGCAGATATGCTAGCAGAAGCAACAGAAAATACTGTTCTTAAAAAAGTAGCTAAAACAATTAGTGATAATGTAGATGTAGAAAAGCAAAGAATAGCATTTGTAGATCTCACAGCTCAGGTAGAAACAATCTTGAAAGGAAATGTATCATCAGGAGAGGTATATAAACAATACTGCCCAATGGCATTTGATAATACTGGAGCATATTGGTTATCAAAAGAAAAAGAAATAAGAAACCCTTATTTTGGTGATCGTATGCTAAAATGTGGAAGTATCACTGAAACTATACAGTAAAAACAAACCACGGTTATCAAACAGAAAAGATAAGAATTCAATAATTTTACAACACAATTTTTGAAAACTAAAAGATACAATAAGTCTGCGATAGTTTACTAGATAGAAAAGAAATGATGGTAGCCTTATTGTATCTAATTATTGAATGATAATACATATAAACTAAATGGAATATACATATAAAATATCTGGAATGACCTGTAATGGGTGCCGTACAAGTGTCGAAGAAAAGTTATCCAAGGTAGAAGGAGTTCATAAAGTATCTGTTGATCTTGAAAAAGCAGAAGCTACAATCGATATGGCATCAGGTATCACTATTTCACAACTACAAAAAGGATTACCAGAAAAATTTACAATTTTAGAAAGTTTTGCACAGAAAACAATCCCTGAAATAAAAGCGAAAACCAAATTACAACAGTTACAACCTCTATTTATCATATTTGGATACATTACCATAACCAGTATCTTATTACATTATAAACAATGGAGTATTAGTGAGGCAATGTTAGATTTTATGGGGTTATTTTATATTGTATTTAGTTTTTTTAAAATGTTGGATTTAAAAGGGTTTCCAGCTTCTTTTGCTATGTATGATCCAATCGCAAAGCAAATACCTATATATGGTTGGGTATATCCTTTTATAGAAACAGCTCTAGGAATCATGTTTTTGATGAGGATTCAAATACCTATAGCATTAGTAGTAACATTGGTTATTCTTGGAGCAACAACCATAGGGGTAGTAAAAACATTGATGAGTAAAAAAACAATACAATGTGCCTGTTTAGGCACAGCACTCAAGCTACCAATGACAGAAGCTACTTTTATAGAAAACACTATAATGATAGTTATGGCAATAATTATGGGAATTCAATTGTTTTAAAAAAATGGTACAAAGACAAACTGCGGCAAAAATTAGAAAAACACATAGATACTTAGGTATCTTTTTAGGAATTCAGTTCTTATTATGGACTATTAGTGGTCTCTATTTTAGCTGGACAGATATTGATGAGATTCATGGAGATGAATTTAGAAACAAGAATATTTTACTACAATCTTTTGATAATTTACTAAGTCCAACTCAAATAAAAACAGAAGATCCTATTCAATCATTAGAACTCAAAGAAATAGGAGGGAATCCCTATTATTGGATAAATGATAAAAACCTTTTTGATGCAGTGACAGGAATATATAAACCAGAAATTACAGATGCAGAAGCTTTAAAAATAGGAAAGAAAAACATGTCTTCTCATCTTAAAGTAAAAGATATAGAAAAAATAAAAGAAGTAGGTAATCATCATGAATATAGAGGCAGACCATTACCAGCTTATGTGATTTCTTATGATCATCCACAAAATGTGCGTGCATATATCTCTGTAAAAGACGGAAGTTTTCAACGAGTAAGACATAGATCATGGAGATGGTTTGACTTTCTATGGATGACACATACAATGGATTATGAGGGAAGAGACGACTTTAATACGATACTTCTTAGAGCCTTTTCTTTATTAGGATTAGTAACAGTACTGAGCGGTTTTGTGTTATGGTTTATTTCATCACCAACCATTAGAAAAATTAAAAAATAATGATACCATGAATAAGAATATCATTTATATCATAGTAGCAGTAGTTGTAGGCTTTATAGTAGGTTATTTTGTTTTTGGTAATACGAAAGAAAACCATCATAAAATAGACAAGCAAGACAAAGAACATCAGGCAAAAGAAATGTGGACATGCTCTATGCATCCTCAGGTTAAGAAAACAGAACCTGGTGATTGTCCTATCTGCGGGATGGATTTAATACTTGCAGAAACAGGAGAAGGAGAATTTGTAGAGAATCAATTTACGATGACAGCCAATGCCATAGCATTAGCCGATATTCAGACCACTATTATAGGAAATCACACAACCGATAAAAATACAACTACGCTATCAGGGAAAATAATAGAGAATGAAGAAGAAAATGGGGTGCAGGCAAGTTATTTTGATGGTAGAATAGAACGATTAGTAATCAATTATAAAGGACAAAAAATAACAAAAGGTCAAAAACTGGCCACTATTTACGCACCAGATCTTATAGCAGCACAACAAGAACTAATAACTGCTTCATCCCTAAAAAAATCGCAACCATCGTTGTACAAAGCAGTACGTAATAAACTAAAACTATGGAAATTATCAGATAAACAGATCAATACCATAGAAACGTCTGGTATAGCTCAGGAAAATTTCACAATTTATGCAACCGTTTCAGGTACTGTATCAGAATTAATGAGTGCAGAAGGAGATTATGTAAAGCAAGGACAGCCTATTTTAAAAGTAAGCAATCTAAATACAGTGTGGGCAGAGTTTGATGTTTATGAAAATCAAATTTCACAATTCAAAACAGGGCAAACAGTAGTAGTAAAAACCAAAGCATACCCAGATAAAAACTTTAAAGCCACTATCTCCTTTATAAACCCTGTATTAAACAATAAAACAAGAACTGTAAGTATACGAGCAACACTTAGCAATCATGATAATATTTTAAAACCAGGAATGTTTGTGACAGGAGCAGTAAAAAGAGCAATAATAACAAGTACAAAACAACTTATGATCCCTTCTAGTGCTATATTATGGACAGGAAAACGTTCTGTTGTCTACCTTAAAGTAAGTAAAGAAACACCAGTTTTTGAAATGAAAGAAGTTACGTTAGGTAGTAATATAGATGATCAATACATAATCCTTGATGGTCTAAATGATGGAGATGAGATTGTAACCAATGGAACCTTTACAGTAGATGCTGCCGCACAATTGCAGGGAAAAAAATCAATGATGAATCAAAAAATTGACCATATAAGTGAGACTAATAAAGAAACAGAAGCTAGTTTGAAATTATCAAAATCATTTCAAAAAGACTTCTTCCCAGCAATTACAGAATATCTGTATATGAAAGAAGCTTTTATAAAATCAGACGCTACTCAGGTTATTATATATGCAACTAAGATGGCGAACATACTAGAAGTAATAAAAATTACAGACATAGATAATGCAGAAAAAAAATACCTTTCAAAAAGTATAGAAATACTAAATAGCATTTCAAAAAAAGGCAATATAGACAATCAGCGCACACAGTTTATTTCTTTAAATGAAGAAATAATCAAACTGATATCAAATTTTGATACAGTAGATATGACAATATATATACAGCAATGCCCAATGGCTAATAGAAATAAGGGTGCAGTATGGATAAGTTCAGAAAAAGAAATTAGAAACCCATATTTTGGAGATAAAATGCTTACTTGTGGCAGTATAATTAATACAATTAATTAGTTGTAGAAATATTTTATATAAATTATAAATAAGAACAAAAAGCCACCATATTTCTTTATTTTAGTATGTAAAACAATGAGTTATCATTCTTTTAATGACCAAAAAAAATACTAAAAATGGCATTTATGATATTTTATATTAGAAACTTTAATATTTTTCATCATAAAATTCTTTAAAAAACCACGAAAGGCATTAATTTTACACCCCAAAAAAAAAAGAAGGCTATGTCAGAGATAACTACGGAACCAGAAGATAAAAAAACAGGAAAAGAATTATATAGCTACCAGAAGGGAGCAATAGATAGAATTTTTAAAAGTTTTGAAGATGCGCCCGAAGATTATCATTTGTTATATCAATTACCAACAGGAGGAGGTAAGACTGTAATATTCTCTGAAATAGTTAGGCAATACTTAAAACATCACAATAAAAAAGTATTAGTGATGACACACCGTATAGAACTTTGTAGACAAACCTCTAGTATGCTTACAGGTTTTGGAGTTCTAAATAAAGTAGTGGATAGTAAAGCCAATTTGGAAGACCAAAGTAAGTATAGTTGTTTTGTGGCTATGGTAGAGACTTTGAATAATAGATTAACAGAAGGTAAGTTAGATATTTCTGATGTTGGTTTAGTGATAATAGATGAAGCACATTATAATTCATTTACAAAACTATTTAAGTTCTTTGAGAAGTCTTTTATACTAGGAGTTACTGCTACGCCATTGAGCTCGAATATGAAGCTACCAATGAAAAACAATTATAATGAATTAATTGTTGGGGAAACGATTGAATCTTTGATCAATAATGAGTTTTTGGCACGCGCAGAAACCTTTGCATATAATATGGGGTTAACCTCTTTAGAAATTGGATCTAATGGAGATTATACCGTAAAATCCTCTGAAGATTTGTACACAAACAAAGATATGTTGGATAAGTTATTAGATACTTATAAAAGACATTCTTTGAATAAAAAAACATTGATTTTTAATAATGGAATTAATACCTCTCTACATGTTTACGATACATTTAGAACGGGAGGATATCCTATTGCTCACTTAGATAATACAGCGACTAAAAAGCAAAGAGCTCAAATATTGAAATGGTTTAAAGAAACTCCAAATGCGATTCTTACTTCTGTAAGTATTTTGACTACAGGGTTTGATGAACCTACAGTAGATACAATTATACTGAATAGAGCAACAAAATCATTGACATTGTATTACCAAATGATAGGTCGTGGTTCACGTATTCTTAAAAATAAATCCAAATTCTCGGTTATAGATTTAGGAAACAACCTGTATCGTTTTGGCCCTTGGGGAGCAGATTTAGACTGGCAAAAGATCTTTAACTCTCCTAATTACTATATGGATAAACTCCTTAGTGATGAAGAGATAGAAGGGAAATTCAGGCATGAAATGCCAGAAGAATTACGAGCAGAATTTGCAAATTCTGAAGAAGTATACTTTGATATCAAAGAAACATACATAGAATCAGTAAAAAAAGGAGAATCATCTAAAGTGGTATTAGAGCGATCCATTTCACAACATGCCAAAATATGTGTAGAAAATAGTGAAGATGTATATGATGCATTAGCTCTTGCCAAAATGCTAGGAGAAGATATAGATCATAGAATACAAGAATATGCCAAGTGTATAAGTAAGAGTACTTATAACTTTTTAAGCTGGTTAAAAGACGATTACAGAAAAAAGTTAAATGCCTCTTTACGTGATAATTTTGATACCTTGTTTGAAGAAATCCACGGGCATCCTCCTGAAGAATAGGAGTGTGGTTTAAAATTTCCAGAGGATAAAACGACTTTTTTTATTCCCTTGTGTCATCGGTATAATGGTGTGATACGCTTTTAGTTTAGTCAATTGTTTTTCTAATTTAGGTAAGTGTTCTTTTTTAGAAACTAGACTAGTAAAAAAACCAACTTGATTTGCAAAAGCGACACTTTGTTTGATCATACGTTTCAAAAACAATGCTTCACCGCCATTACACCATAATTCATTGGCTTGACCACCAAAGTTAAGTTTTAGGTTTTGTGATCCCCCTAAATTGTTCAACTTGCGTAGTGTTCCCTTAGTAGCTTCTTCTTTTGATGTATGAAAAGGAGGGTTACACATGGTAAAATCAAAATACTCATCATCATTAATAACACCCTCAAATATATGAGCGTTATTAGATTGATGTCGTATATCAATATTTTTTGATAGTTGTTGATTACAATTCATAGTAGCTTTTGCCGCTGTAACCGCATTTAGATTAATATCAGAACCTACCATAAACCAATCATATATCTGTACACCCAAAATAGGATAAATACAATTGGCACCCATACCAATATCCAAGCCTTTTATTTTTTTATTTATACCCTCTTTTACAAGAACATCATTCAAATGATGAATATAATCAGCTCTACCAGGAATAGCAGGACAAAGATATCCTTCAGGAATATTCCAATCATTTAAACCATAATGATATTTCAAAATAGCCTTGTTTAACTCTAGAACAGCCTTTGGATTAGAAAAATCAATCGTTAGATTTCCAAAAGTATTTGTATGTAGAAAAGATTCTAAAATAGAATGGCTATTTGCTAGCGCTAAAAAATCGTAAGGAGTATGGTGAATATTATTTGGATGCAAACTAGTATATTTTTGACAGCAAAGATATAGTTAATCCCTAAGTACATGACAAAAAATGGTTTATGTTTATATTTGTTTGATTTAGAGCATTTAACAATGTGTTAGCTATATAGTCTAACCCATATTTAAATATTGTTTTAGCTTTTCTCCCATGTTTTTTGATGATGA
>NZ_PGUB01000058.1:0-30196 GCF_002924285.1 Aquimarina sp. I32.4
TGGTTTTTAGTGTTAGAAAAAGTAAAAAATGTAACCACGAAAATGGCAATGGTCACAGCAATTGCGTTCACTTCGAACCAAACTTGGATGAATTTTAAAAATATAGCACTAGATCATATGTATTTTAGAACTTAGCCAAGAAAATCAATGACATCTAAATACTAAACATTACGCATTGTAATTCAAAATGTCAAAAAGGACCCTAGAAGTTGAGTTTGTGGTTATAGACCTTATGTTCAGGGGTCCTATATTTTGACACTATATGTGTAATTCCAATACAGTTCTTTATATTATTATTATTTGTAAAAGCATCTCTTTTTTGCTTACAAAAGAGGTTCTATATATCCTTGCAAATTAGGTAACTACTTAATTAAGCAATTACCTAAATAAAAATTAACAAGTTATTTCTTAAGTACTTTCTCAAAATAAACGTTATTATCAACATAGATTTTGAAGATATAAAGTCCATTTTTGAGATTTGAAAGATCTTTCACTAATGACTTAGCTGTTTTTGCATTACCCCCTCTAAAAGACTGTGTGTCAATCAATTTTCCAGAAATATGATATACATCAACTTTGATTAGAGAAGTATTTTCTGTATGTACGCTAAGGTTAACCACATCTTGAGTTACAGTAGGGTATAAAGAGTACTCACTAGCCTCTAAAGTTGTTGTACAAACTCCTGTTTTTTTCCAAGCCATTTCCCAATGTGCTCCAGTACCAGGGGCATATGCCCACGCCGAAGAAGAAGAACACCATCCTGGTATATCACATGAGAACTTCTCACCCGTATTCGTTACTTCTTCATTTAATCCATAAGATGTTCCTGCTACATATTGAGGTATACCTGCACAACTTCCAGTTCCTACTTCGGTAACAGTAATTGCAACGGCAGTAGATGTAGTAGAAGCTGTTTGGTTATCAGTTGCTCTTACTGTAATCGAGTAATTTCCAGCTACAACATTCTGCCATGTATACTCATACGGTGCTGTCATATCCTCGCCTAGCATTATTGCCCCATTATAAAACTCTACTTTAGCAATTGTACCATCACTATCTGTTGCGTTTGCAGTAATTGAAATAGGATCTCCAACATTAAAAGACGCGTTATCTACAGGAGAGCTTATATTTACGGATGGTGCTACATTGCTTCCTCCTGTTCCTTTTTTCTTTACAGTAAAAACAATAGTCTTCTCAGAGGTTGCATTTTTATTATCTGTTGCAGAAGCCACCAAGGTAACTTCGCCAAATGCTGTTGGTGTAAAAGTAGCTGTATAATTACTCCCATTTGCCGTAGCACTAATAGGGGTATTATTATGCTTAAAAGTAAAAGATTGAACAGTTCCATCAGAGTCTGTTGCACTTGCTTCTAACGTAACAGGTGAAAGCTCTGCAACCTCTATTATTTGGGTATTTGTTGGAGATTGCCAAGTAACTGTTGGTGGATTATTGATTGTATTATTATTTCCTGCCGCCTCATTGATTGCTTTTAATATACTTGAAGAAGAGTTATAATTAGCATCTTGAGTAAGTTCCCAAATGATTAACCCTTGGTGTCCGTAGTCTTTAGAATATTTCATTTTTGCTCCAGCAGACTTAGGAGTATCAAAATATATCTTCTTGTTCTTTTCTCCTATAAATCCACTTAACTTCTTAGCATCTTTAGGATCGTAGCTTGTTGCCGCATTAGGAAACTCTTCTAATATTTCATTATAAGGAACAAATTTTGCTCCGTTTCCTCCATCAGGTTTCTTTTCAGAAAAATCATATCCATACATAGGTACTCCAAAAACTAGTTTTGATTTTGGCACATTAAATCCACCAGCGTGGTTCCAAGCAGGGGGAGCAAATCCCATCCAATATTCTAATGCATCTTCTGCGCTATAAATAGGGTTATCTGCTGTTTGTCCTTGATACGTTCCTACTGGCACTTTATAAAGAGAAGAATGTGGTCCTTCTGGAGAAGTATCCCATGAACCAGTAAAGTCATATGACATAAGAGCTACCCAATCCATATAATCAGCAATTCCATCATCATAGTTGTTACCATACCATGAAGTTCCGAATACTGCAGCTGTAATCAGTTTATTTGGCATTTTAACTCTTAATTTCTGGCTTAATTTTCTTAAACCAATTCCTGCAGGGTGCGGTCCTTGGTCAGCATCTCCCCATTTGCTTCCACGTACACGTCCTCCTTGATCAGAAGTTCCTGCAATATTAGGATCTGCCCACCAGCACTCCATATCTAAATCAACACCATCCAACTGATTTACAGACACATAATCTGCAATCAAAGTAGCAATTTGCTCTAATTTAGCATCATCATTATGATACTTATTCATTAACCATAAAAATGCAAAATCAGTAGCGCCTCCAAGAGCTACAGAAACTTTTACATTTTTTGCTCTAGCTTTTTGAAGAACTCCTAAATCGGTTAATACAGAATCTACTTTTCTTACGTGAAACTGATCAAAAGCAACTGAAGCAAAATCATTACTATTATAATTTTGATTGTTTTGCTTAAACAATAAAAAAGCAATATTTAAATGTGTAACTACTTCTGGATTAAAGTTATTCTTAATATCATATTTGGCAATCCATGTGGGTAAGTATCCTATAATTTTTTGTTTACCAGCATATCCTGGCCCAAGACCTCCATCTCCACAAGGACTTACCAGTTCCCATGAAGCTGCCCCTGGTTGATCACTAGTGTGATATTTGCATCTATAATTCTTGCCATCTAAAGAGACCTCCTGCCCTTGCTTATAAGGAACATTAGCAGCATCCCATGCAGATGCGCATGTCGGGAAGTTATATTGTGCCTGTACAAACAGGACACAAAAAAACAGACTAAAAAAGATATAAAAATTTTTCATAATAAATAATAAATTTTGAGTTTGATTTGATTTGATTATATAAAGTAAAAGAGTAATATGGGTAGTTGCGTTAAACAACTACCCAATATAAAATTTCAAAAAGGTTACTTTTTTAGAACTTTCTCAAAATAAATGTTATCATCAACATAAATTTTAAAAATATAAAGTCCATTCTTGAGATTTGAAAGATCTTGTGTAAATGAATTTGTAATTTTTATTTGATTTGATTTAAAAGATTGTGTTTCTATAAGTTTTCCAGAAATATGATATAAATCAACTCTTACTTGAGAAATCTTCTTTGTTTTAATTCTAAGTGTTACTATATCTTCTGTAACTGTAGGATACAAGAAATAATCATTAGATCTTGCCTGAGTTATAGCACACGCTCCAACCTTTGTCCATGCTTGCTCCCAATGTGCTCCAGTTCCTGGGGCATATGCCCATGCTGCTGCAGATGAACACCATCCTGGTATATCACATGAGAATTTTTCTCCAGCATTAATAACTTCATCATCTAATCCATAAGAAGTACCAGCTATATATTGTTGAATGCCAGTACAGTTTCCATTTCCTCCGCCAGAAACTACAACATTAACAACTGAAGAAGTAGCAATTGCTCCTTGGTTATCAGTCGCTTTTGCTGTTAATACATAGGTCCCTACTACTGCATTAGTAATAGTATAATTGTATGGACTTGTAGTACTCTCTCCTATTTTACTACCTCCATCAAAGAATTCTACTTTGGCTATTGTACCATCTGTATCAGAAGCGTTGGCTGTTACATTAATAGCAGCACCAGCAGCAAAAGATGCATTATTAGATGGAGAAGTAATACTCACCGATGGTGCATTGTTATTTCCTCCTACTACTTTTTCTTTTACAGTAAATGTAATTGTTTTCTCTGCTGTTTTATTTTGATCATCTGTAGCAGATGCAATAATAGTAACTTCTCCAAAAGCTGTTGGAGTATAATTTGCTATATAGCTATTTCCAGAAGCAGTAGTACTAAGGTCAGTTGTATTATGTCTAAAGGTAAATGACTGTATTGTGCCATCATCTGTAGCACTTGCTCTCAATGCAACAGCAGATAAAGTCGCCTGCTCAATAATCTGCCCGTTTGCTGGAGACTCCCATGTAATTACAGGTGCAGTTCCTCCTGATGTAGCACAGTCTTTTATAAATTCCCATACAGAGGCAGTACCTGGAACACTACCACTACCTGCATACCACTTATTTCTATATATTTTATTATTATATCGTACATAGTTATCCTTGTCTTTATAAATTCTTGTAGAATTCCACTCGGGAATTTCTTGGCAATTAAGATTTACTCCATCCCACACAATAACTTTGATACTAGATGTTGCTGTTGTACCATTTTCAAAAACGGCATTGGCCGTCAAAATATGACTTGCATAGCTTGATGGTGTCCAATTAAATGTAATACCAGTAAACGATTGACTTCCAACTGTAGTAGTAACACTGGTCAATCTAGTATTTTTTTCATCTATTACTAAACTTACTGGCACCGAAGTAAATGTTACCTGCTCTAGCATCTGATTATTCTTTGGAGAAGAAAACGTTACTTGTGGTTTTTGAGCACATGGTTCAGCAGTTAAATCAGCTGCATCCCCACCATACTTTGACATATCTTTACATCCACAATCAGAAAGATCATGCACTCCATCCATATCCGTTCCTATTCCGTAAATTCCAGCAAACCTTTCATAATATCCTATTCTATCTAATACTTGAGGTTTCTCTGTTCCTTGTCCACATTCTACTCCCCCGTTAATAATATTTACAGTCATTCCTAATCCTGGAACTCTATTTTTGGTAATATCTAATTCATTAGGTACCCACCTACTTACCATTACATCATGAGCAGATGGTTTAGGGTATTGTGGTGTCATCCAAAACCAAATCGCTGTTTGAAAAGCTAGTGCTGCATCTTGAATCACTAAATCTGGATTGTCTAATAACACTTGCTTGTCTCCGAATATAAATTCACTTGCAGGCCCATAATTATAGTTATATGACAACTGTATTGGTCCCCTACCTTTATATGATTTACCAGATGTTGGTGGGTAGTTAACATCAGGATAAGCATACGGTGCATTTGTAGGTTCTTCTCTAAAATGAAGACCCCATGAGAATTGCCCTCCTGGTGCAGTAGACCAACCTCCAGTAGTTTCATGAGAAATATTTGCAAAAAAAGCAGTAATTTCTCTTTTTCTAGTTTCTAAACTTCCTTCTTCTAGAAAAGATGCATAGTCAATTTCTTCTTTAATAATTTCTTTATCTATATTTCTTGGTGCATCAAAATCTACATCTGTTCTTAGTAATTTTGATATGTTTGTCGTTTTGTCTATACGTGTAATTCTATATGCATTTGTACTACATCGTCGTTCAAAAATCACTTTTATCTTGCTCATTCTATTTATAGCTTCGACAAAAGAATCAAATGTATAAAAATCGTCTTTAGGATCTAGCACCCATACACCACCCCCTGTATCCTTGGCTCCAAAACGATAAGGAAACAAAGTATCCCACATATTTTTATCTATCAGTTCATTAACCTGAACAGGGATTGGTAGTGTAGTAGAGTAATCCATTATAGAGAAGTAATCTTGATTAGATTTCTCTGGATATATATCTTTAGAAAATGTTAAATTAATTGTTAGAAATAATGCGGCAAAAACCATCATCCATGATCTTTTCCGTAAAATCATATAGTTTTTTGGAGTAATGAGTTTGTGTGTCATTGTTAAGGTTATTTTGTTTATAAGATTTGTTCTATTTATTTTAAGTTATTCATAAACACAACATTAAAGTTCTGTTTTTAAGACTTATTGAAGAAATAAAATATACGAGCAACACTTTTTTACATACAAAGACCATCAGATTAATAACGAATGAAACACACGGGTATATAAAAAATGAACTATACCAATCAAGCGTAAAAAACACTCAATTGATATAGTTTATATAGTAATTCGGAATACTTAAACTTTAATAAAAATCTTTCTCTTATATAAGAAATACGCCATAACAGTATAAAAAGCAACTACAACTAAAGCATAAAAAAGAGAAGATAATCGTTTATCCATAGATTGATAAACAAAAATAGTATCGTATAAATATTGATGCACCGATACCTGTGCGTTTATTTTTATCAAATAAAAAGATTTAGAAATTATCATTGATAAAAAATAGATAACAATAGCATTTGCTCCTACATATTTAACAATATTGCCAAAATTATACTTCCTATCATCTAATAAATAGTGAAACAATACTAAGAATAGAGTTGCATAACCAGATGTAACAAGTACAAAACTACTACTCCACAATGCTTTATTTATAGGAAAGAAAATACTCCATAAATAACCAACAAGAATAAAGCCTACTCCAACTCCTGTCAATATTTTTAACTTTTGTTTTATCTCTCCCGTCAATATTTCACCTATACATATCCCTGTAATTGCAGATACTATTGAAGGTAATGTACTAAGAATTCCTTCTGGATCGTATTCTGGTTGCCATATATGTCCTTTTAACAATAGACAATCTACATAGTTTGCCCAATTATTTGTACCTCTCTCTAAAATTGGAGACACCCCATCTGGTAACGGAATATATGCTAGCCATATCCAATATCCTACAAGAATAAAAATTGCAATAAAAATTAATTGTTTTATGTTACAATTCAAATACAGTATAGAAGTTATACAAAATACAATCCCTATACGTTGCAAGACTCCAGGAATACGTATTGCTTCTGTTTGTATAAATGGGAAGTATGGTAAAAACACGTTGATAAATAACCCCAACAGAATTAGTTTCATACTCCGTACTATAATTTTCTTATATATCGTTGGATTTCCTTTTTTCCCTCTGTATACGAATGCTATAGAGATACCTACAATAAACAAAAAGAAAGGAAAGACAAAATCTGCCAAAGTAAGGCCATTCCATTCTGCATGTAATAGAGGTTTATATACAAAAGACCAATCACCTGGTGTATTTACCAGAATCATAAGCATGATCGTAAGGCCTCTTAAAAAATCTACTGATTGTACTCTTTTATTTATTTTCACGACATCATACTCTTACCTAGTGATCTCCATACTTTTACTAACAAGAAACCTGAAACAGCCGCAATTAAGGCTATAATTCCTGCTAATGTATAATCACCATATATTAAGTTTCCTACAGCAAATAAGCAACTATATACCAAAACACAACCTAACAGCATTGCCAAAATTCCTGAAGGAACTGTCCATTTCTCTCTAGATTCTACAATCTCTATTCCTTCATCTTTTGCTTCATCTACAACTTTTTTCCACCCAGGGCCTCCTGGCTGAATGCTTTTATAAAAGAATTGTAATGTTTCTTTGGATTCTGGTTTTGTGAGAAAAGTAACTACTATCCATACAATTGATGTTATAATCACCATTGCTATAAAACTAAACCAAGAAGGAAAAACACCTGATATTGATTCTCCAACATCATTTGTGTATCCAAATAAAGTATCTCCTAATGGTGTAAAAGTAAGAAGTAAAGGAATAATCATTGCTGAAAACATCACAGAGATCTCACTCCACGCATTAATTCTCCACCAAAACCAACGTAAAATATACACTAAACCTGTTCCTGCACCAAACATTAATATGATATCAAATAATTGTTTGGCATTGGTAAGAAATAAAGCAAGTATCGCACTAGCAACCATCAAGATTACTGTAGTAATTCTTCCTACATTAACTAATTCTTTTTCACTAGCATCTTTTTTAATTTGTTGTTTGTAAAAATCATTCACAATATAAGATGACCCCCAGTTAAGGTGTGTTGATAACGTAGACATATACGCCGCTCCTAAAGATGCTAAAACAAGTCCTAATAATCCTGCTGGTAATTTTGTTAGCATAGCTGAGTAAGCTAAATCATTCCCTAATTTACTTGCTTCTACATTAGGAAAAGCTTCTTGAATACTTGCAATATCAGGATACACTACCAAAGAGGCTAATGCTACCAAAATCCATGGCCAAGGGCGTAATGCATAGTGCATAATATTAAAAAAGAAAGTTGCTCCTATTGCATGGTTTTCATTTTTGGCAGCTAGCATACGCTGTGCTATATAACCACCTCCTCCAGGCTCTGCTCCAGGGTACCATGAACTCCACCATTGTACTGCCAATGGTATAATTAATATTCCTATCAATGCTTCTGTATTAGAGAAATCAGGAAAAAACGATAATTTATCAGACACATTAGGATGTGTAATCATATTCGATAACCCTCCTACTTCTGGAAGGTTTACTAGATAGTATGAAGCTCCAACTGCTCCTACAATAGCCACAAAGAAAAGTACAAAATCAGTATAAATAACTCCTCTAAATCCTCCTAAAGAACTAAAAACTGTAGTTACAACACCTCCTATCAAAACAGTTTGTATTGGTGATAACCCCAACATGATCTGCCCTATCTTGATAGCGGCCAGATTTACTGCAGCCATAGCAATTATATTAAAAACTATCCCTAGATATATGGACCTAAATCCTCTTAAAAAACGAGCTGGCTTACCACTATATCGTAATGCATAAAACTCCAAATCGGTTGTAACATTTGATTTACGCCATAATTTTGCATACACAAAAACCGTTAAAAGACCTGTTAGTAAAAAAGCCCACCACACCCAGTTACCAGCAACACCATTTTGTCTTACAATATCTGTTACCAAGTTAGGGGTATCTGTAGAAAAAGTAGTCGCTACCATAGAAAAGCCGAGTAACCACCACGGCATATTACGACCTGACAAAAAATACTCTGCGGTATTTTTTCCAGATCTCTTAGAAACCACAATACCAATAACTAAAGTGGTTAAGAAAAAGCAAGCTATAATTATGTAATCTAATGTTGTTAAAACCATTATTTTTATTTTAATAAATTTGATTTGTTTTTTAGTATTCGTTGTTTGGCATGAGCTGCATAATTTCTTCCAATAGGAATTCTTTTATCCCCTACCTCTATAAGATTTCCTTCTACAGACTTTACCTTATCTATGGCAATGGTATATGACTTATGGATTCTTATAAAATTCTCAGAAGGAAGTTCTTCACTAATACTTGACAAAGATTTATGTGAAAGAAAAGTGTCTTCTAAGGTACTTACTCTAATATAATCTTTAAGACTTTCTATATAGAGGATATCACTTAGAAGTATTTTGACGAGTTTTTTATCTACTTTTAAAAAAACATGTGCTGGCTGAATTAAATCAATAGAAGGTTCATGCTTTTTTATAGCAATAAGTCTCGCTGTCAATTTGTTTATAGATTTCAAAAATCTATTAAAAGAAATTGGTTTTACCAAATAATCAAGGACTTCTAATTCATAGCTTTCTAATGCATATTCTTTGTAAGCAGTGGTAATAATTGCTTGAGGGTATTCTTGTAGACTTTTTAAAAACTCTAAGCCATTCATTCTAGGTAAATTAATATCTAAAAATATCGCATCTACACCACCCTGTTCTAATATAGACAATGCTTCGATAGGATCTTTAAAAGTACCAACTATCTGAACATTTTTAAATTCTTTTAAAAAAGATTCTATAACATCTATTGCCAACGGCTCATCATCAATTATGATACATTTAATCATCATCATATGGGAATTTTAAGCAAAATCGAATATTCATTATTTTTTTGTAATATATTTAGTGCAAAGTCTTTTTGATAAAGAATTTGTAATCTTCTTTTTACATTTTTTATTCCAATTCCATTATTAGAATTATTAGGTTCTAGTTCTTCTTCATAATTATTCTTAGACATAAATATCAATTCATTTTGAACTCTCTCAAACGAAATTGACAATTCCATTTTATCATTATCCTTAAGTCCATGCTTAAAAGCATTTTCTATAAAAGGCAAAAACAACATAGGAACCACTTTTACATCATCAATATTTCCTTCTATATCTATTGTACAGCTTACTCGATCACCATATCTCATTTTTTCGAGTTCTATATAATTATCAATATGATCAATCTCTTGTAAAAGAGGTAACTTCTTTTTACTTGTATCATAAATTACATATCTCATAAAGTTAGATAATTTCAATACAAGATTAGGTGCTAGATCAGATTTTTTTATAGTAAGTGAATAGAGACTATTAAGAGTGTTAAAAAAAAAATGGGGCTGTATCTGTGCCTTAAGATATTTGAGTTCTGTCTTATACTGCAGTTCACTCAAATACCTATTTTTACTTTGTACAATTAGAAAATCTGCCGTATATTTTATAGCAGAGGTCAGTCCCACTACATATAACTCTCCTATCATCACCGCCACAACATGATTAAATCCAAACGGAGCGAGTCTACCTTCGACTTCTGGCCAAATATCCTCTGTTACCAACAAAAGATTAAGTCCAGATCTCAACATATAGTGAACTCCTAAAGACAAACATAAAAAAAATATATAATACACATATTTCTTTTTGAAGATAAATTTGGGTACTAAAAAATAAATATTAAAATAAACCAAAACTATATGCAAAGGGAATTCTACCAAGTTAGATTTTAATGAGTACCAGTAATCATTAAAGTAGCTCCCCCAGCGAATTACATTAAATAAAAAATAAATACTCCAAAAATACAGGTGATACTTCTGTTTAATAGTTCTTTGCACTCTTCCCCTTTTTATTTAAAAAATTATCAAACAATACCTCTTAAATTTGTCTTTTTTAACAAAAATTTTTGAAAAATGTAAGACTATTTGTAGAGAAAAACAAAAAAAATAAAGATATCAAATTTTCAAAAAACTATTATCCATTAATGTATGTCGATTATTACTAAAACGATGTCGTTGGTCTAAAAAAAATTTTGTTAAATAATTAAAACGCTAATTTCAGATCATTCAAAAAAACCACATATTAATATGAAACAAAAAATTTTAACCTTAACCATTTTATTGTTTTCCTCCTTACTGAGTTTTGGGCAGGGAACCCAAATTACAGGGCTAGTATCAGGAGCTTCGGATAATATACCATTACCTGGAGTGAATATTATTGTAAAAGGGACTACAAATGGGGTACAGACAGATTTTGATGGGAATTACACCATTACTGCATCTCCTGGAGATGTAATTCAATTTTCTTATTTAGGAATGACTAGTAAGGAAGTAACCGTAGGAAGCGATACGGTAATCAGTGTTCAATTAGAACAAGACGCTGAACAACTTGATGATGTAGTGGTAACTGCATTGGGGATTAAAAAGACGCGAAAATCACTTACCTATGCAGCTCAAGACATTAATGCTGCTGAATTAACAAAAGTAAAAGACGCCAACCCAATCAACAGCCTTTCTGGTAAAGTAGCTGGGGTGGTTGTAAACAGAAGTTCTTCTGGTGTAGGAGGATCTGTAAAAGTAACACTTAGGGGTAATACTTCTACTAGAAATAATCAACCATTATATGTTGTAGATGGTATTCCTTTATTAAACAACTCTGCTATCCAACCAAATAATACTTTTGGAGACAATCAAAACGGAGGTAACAGAGATGGTGGAGATGCTCTATCACTGATCAACCCAGATGATATAGAAAGTATGACTGTATTAAAAGGAGCTTCTGCCTCTGCTTTATATGGGAGTCAAGGTTCTAATGGGGTTATTTT
Source organism: Aquimarina sp. I32.4 (assembly GCF_002924285.1). Classification (NCBI taxonomy): domain Bacteria; kingdom Pseudomonadati; phylum Bacteroidota; class Flavobacteriia; order Flavobacteriales; family Flavobacteriaceae; genus Aquimarina; species Aquimarina sp. I32.4. The sequence goes on from NZ_PGUB01000058.1 coordinate 11,548, forward strand.
GATCACTACCAAAAAAGGGAAATCTGGTAGCTTTAGAGTAAACGTATCTTCAAATTTTACAGTAGATGACGCTGCTTATTTAATAGATTTAAAACCAGCTGCCGAAAAAAATGTTGAAGATTTCTTGAATACGGGAACAACAGCAATCAATTCTGTATCTGTTTCAGGGGGAACAGAAACTGCGCAAACTTATTTCTCATACGCCAACACACAGGCAACAGGAATAATCCCAACACATAATGTAAAAAAACATACATTAAATGTAAGAGAAACTGCTAAACTTTTTGATAACAGACTGACTGTAGATGCAAATATCTTACTATCAACTCAAAAAATACACAACAAACCAACTTCAGGATTCTTTTTCAACCCATTAGTAGGTGCTTATTCCTTTAATTCTCCAAATGAAACATTAAGAGATTATGAAGTTTTTGAAGAGTTTAGTCCAGTTAGGAATTTAATGGGACAACGTTGGTTTAGAGGAACATCTGATATTGAACAAAACCCATATTGGATTATAAATAGAAATACAAGTGATGATTTGAATCAAAAAGTACTAGCTTCTGTTTCTTTAAAATATAAATTCAATCCATGGTTATCTATACAAGCTCGTGGAAGCTATGACCAGAATTTTTACAAATTTGAAAGAAAATTACATGCAACTACAAATGCAACTTTATCTGCAAACAGAGGTCGTTATTTATATAATGAAGTAGAAGACAATCAAATTTATGGGGATATCATTGCAACTATCAATACTCCACTTTCGGATAGCTTTAATTTAACAGCTAATATAGGTACTAGTATAAGAAAATCAGATTTAGGTAAATCTATTTTATTAGACTCTGGTGTTGCTGGTAACTTAAAACTCCCTAATATTTTTACATTCTCTAATTTTGAGGTAGGAACAGAAGGGCTTAACCCAGTTATACAACAAACACAAGCAGAAGACAAAGAAGTACAATCTATTTTTGCTAGTACCACTCTTGGATATAAAGATATGCTCTTTTTGGATTTGACAGCCAGAAACGACTGGTCTTCTAGTGTTTTAGAATCTTTCTTTTACCCATCTGTAGGTCTTACGGCTGTATTCTCAGAAATGATGGAAATGCCCGAAGCTATTACTTATTCAAAAATACGCGCATCTTATGCAGAAGTAGGTAATGATGTACAGAGTTTTGCTAACAATCCTATTAGTTCTATTGGTACAGGTCAAGGAGGTTTAAACCCTCCTAGTGTAATACCATTGGTTCCATTGGTTCCAGAAATTCAAACTTCTTTTGAAGTTGGTACAGAATGGAAATTCTTCAACAACCGTTTAGGGTTTGATATTGGATATTACAAAACCAATACCAAAGATCAATATATGGAAATAGGAGCTCCCTCTGGACAACCAAATTATCAAGGAAGAACAGCTCCATTCTTTTCTATTAATGCAGGTAATTTCGAAAATACTGGTGTTGAAATTTCTGTTACAGCAACCCCTATACAAAATGATAATTTCACATGGGATACTTCTATAAATTACGCTAGTAACAAAAATACAATCATAGAATTAGATGAAAGACTAGAAGGTGATTTTATACCTATCACAGATTTTAGTGTAAATTCATATGCCTTATTAATACGAAAAGGCGGTTCTTTTGGTGATATTTATGGTAGACAGCTTCTTAAAAATGAAAATGGGCTACCTATATTTACTGTAGATGGTGATACTCGATCTTTTGCTCCTATAGATACTTCTGAAGATGACCCTACTATTTCTGGAGGGTATAAAAAATTAGGAAATGCTAATCCTGATTTTTCATTAGGATGGAATAACTCTTTTACTTATAAAAACATTACCTTAAACTTTTTGGTAGATGGTAAGTTTGGGGGAGAAGTAATGAGTATAACACAAGCACAAGCAGATCTTGAAGGTACATCAGATAGAACTGGAGATATTAGAGTTTTTAATGGTAGTACTAATACAGAAACCACAATACCTGCTTCTGAATATTATCAATTAATTGGAGGAAGAAATGGTTTTACTAGTGAATATGTTTATAAGGCTACAAATGTGCGTTTAGCTGAACTCTCAATAGGCTATAAATTTAAATTAAATGAAAACAGCTTTTTTAAATCTATTAATACCTCATTAGTAGGCAGGAATTTATTTTTCTTTTATAAAGATGCCCCATATGATCCAAACGTATCTTTAAGTACTGGTAATGGATTACAAGGTGTGGACATATATGGAGCTCCTTCTACAAGAAGTATTGGACTCAATGTAGGGTTATCATTTTAATAAAAAGGAATAAAATATTATGAAAAATATAATGAAAAAAACAATTATTACTGCTTTTGTTGCATTACTCGTCTTTTCGTGTACTGATGATTTTGAAGCATTAAATACAGATCCAAACGGTGTTACCGATCAACAAACTGAAGCAGATTTCTTTCATATTGGAGGACCGTTTCAGCCAATGTTTTTAAATATCTACAGGTATGATCCTGCTTGGCATACGCAATTACAACATAATTTGAATGCAGATACCTTTTGTGGATATATGACACCACCAAGACCTTTTGCTAGTGGTGTAAATACTACAAATTATGGTTTTATTGATTTTTGGGATAGATGGGCATGGGATATTCCTTATTCTGAGCTTGGAGTAATGACAAACGCAGAAATAGTTAAAGAACGTGCGGAAAAAGACTTCCCTTTAATGTATGCTATAGCAAAAATACTTAGAGTAGAAGCTATGCATAGAGTTACTGATGTATATGGACCTATTGTATATTCTCAATTTGGAGTATCTGGAGCCTCATTTGTATCTTATGATTCCCAAGAAGAAGTATATTATCAATTTTTCACAGAGCTTGAAGAAGCCATGGCAACATTATCAACTGATGTTACAAACAGGCAATTTGTTGAATTTGATTTGGTGTATGATGGTGAATTCTCACAATGGATAAAGTTTGCAAATACATTGCGATTGCGATTGGCACTTAGAATTTCTAAAGCAGATCCTGCTAAAGCGAAATTAGAAGGAGAAAAGTCATTAGCTCATAGTTCAGGTTTACTAGAGAGTAATAAAGATAACTTCCTTATTAAAGGAGGAGCAACCCATCCTTTAACAATTTTTAATTCTAGTTGGGATGATGTACGTATGAATGCATCTATGGAATCTATTCTAGTAGGATATGATGATCCAAGAGGGAAAGTACTTTTTGAAGATTCTAAAATAGTTCCAGGGCAATTAAAAGGAATTAGAGGAGGTCTACCTGTACTACCAGCTTATTCTACAGAGATAGAACAAAGAGATGCATATAATACCACATTCTCAAGATTAGGAGATGCCTATATTTCTGACAGAAGTCCAACTACAGATATTCAATTAATGACAGCAGCAGAGGCTTACTTTCTTAAAGCAGAAGCAGCTCTAAGAGGATGGACTGGTGCTGGTGATGTACAAACTAATTACGAGAAAGGGATTACCACTTCTTTTGCTCAACATGAAGTTAGCGGAGAATTATCGGACTATATCATAGACAATACCTCTACTGCTATTGATTATGTAGACCCATTAAATGCGACTAGTAACATTGCTGCTGTAAGTAATATTACTATCGCTTGGGATGGTGGAGCAACAAATGAAGAACAATTAGAACGAATTATTACTCAAAAATGGATTGCAATGTTTCCTGATGGTCAGGAAGCGTGGAGTGAATTTAGAAGAACCGGGTATCCTAAATTATTCCCTCCCGCTGTAAATAATAGTGGAGGAACAGTAGATAGTAATATCCAAGTAAGACGATTACCATTTCCATCTAGTGAGCGAAGTGCAAACCCACAAGGGGTAGAACAAGCAAGAACACTATTAAGTGGTCCTGATAATGGAGGAACACGTTTATGGTGGGATATCGCAGGTGGAAACTTTTAAGAATTTGAGTTAGCCATAAATAATTAGAAAAGAGATGGATGCATAGTAACTATAAACTCCATCTCTTTTTTACCAAAAGCCTTGAAATAATAAAAACAACAAAAACAGATCAAACTCTTGAGAAAATGATTCAGGAAATTGAATATAAACAGGTAGGACAATTTGAAAAATCGAAGTTTGAAAAAATTCATAACGAAATATTTCCAGATTCATCGGTTGCTTCAAAATTAGTTGCACACGAAATTGCAACCTTAATTAAACAAAAACAACAAGAAGGTAAACCTTGCGTGCTTGGTTTGGCCACAGGTTCTTCGCCTATAAAGGTATATGAAGAATTAGTAAGCCTACACCGTTCTGGAGAGTTAAGCTTTTCTAATGTAGTAACTTTCAATCTAGATGAATATCATCCTATGGATGCTTCTCATCAACAGAGTTACTATCATTTTATGCATCAACATTTATTTGATCATGTTGATATCAACCCCGAGAATATAAATATTCCCGATGGTACTGTTCCTCTTCAAGAAATGGATCAATACTGTATTGATTACGAGATGAAAATCAAAAAGTATGGTGGTTTAGATTTTCAACTTTTAGGAATTGGTAGAACAGGTCATATTGGTTTTAATGAGCCTGGTTCTCACCCAAATTCTGGTACCAGAATTATCACTTTGGATCATGTTACCAGAACAGATGCGGCTTCTGACTTTAATGGTCTAGAGCATGTTCCTAAAAAAGCTGTAACAATGGGAATTAGTACTATTTTAAAATCTAAAAGAGTACTATTATTAGCATGGGGACACAAAAAAGCTACTGTTGTTAAACAAACCGTAGAAGGAGAGATCACATCAAATATTCCCGCATCTTTCTTACAACAACATAAAAATACAACCATAATTCTAGATGATGAAGCGGCCTCAGAATTGACTCGTATCAAAACACCATGGGTCGTTGATCAATGTATCTGGAATGAACAATTAAAATTCAAGGCAGTTACCTGGTTAAGTCAAGAGCTTAACAAACCAGTATTGAAACTTACTGATAAAGATTATAATGACAATGGGATGTCTGGTCTTCTTGCTGTTGAAGGATCTTCTTATGATCTAAACATTAAAATATTTAATAATTTACAACACTCTATTACAGGGTGGCCAGGAGGAAAACCTGATGCAGATGATACCAATAGACCAGAGAGAGCATTACCTGCAAAAAAGAGAGTCTTAATCTTTAGTCCACACCCTGACGATGATGTAATATCGATGGGAGGAACTTTTTTAAGATTAATTGATCAAGGTCATGATGTACATGTTGTTTACCAAACATCTGGTAATATAGCTGTTACCGATGATGAAGCCTTAAAATTTGCTGAAGTAGCTCAGAATTTCCACTCTGACAAAGATGATGATACTTATACAAAGGTTATCGAATTCCTTAGATCAAAAAATCAAGGAGATATTGATATTCTAGAAGTTAGAAAAATCAAAGGATTGATACGAAGAATGGAATCTGTTGGGGCAACTCGATATTTTGGATTAGATGATGAAAAAGTTTATTTCCTTGATCTTCCATTTTATGAAACTGGAAAAATCATGAAAAAACCTCTTGGAGAAGAGGATATAAAAATCACAGAAGATATTATCAAAAAGATAAAACCCCACCAAATATATGCAGCTGGGGATCTTGCTGACCCTCATGGAACTCATAAGGTATGTCTGGATGCGATTTTTAATGCAGTCAAAAACTTAAAAACTATAGACTTTATGAATGATTGCTGGGTATGGCTTTATAGAGGTGCTTGGCAAGAATGGGATGTTTCTGAAATTGAAATGGCCGTACCGTTAAGTCCACATGAAGTGAGCAAAAAGACAAATGCTATTTTATATCACCAGTCTCAAAAAGATAGAGTAATGTTTCAAGGTGAAGATTCTCGAGAATTCTGGTTAAGAGCACGTGAAAGAAATAGAAATACGGCAGAGCTATATGATAAGCTAGGTCTTGCAGATTATGAAGCCATTGAAGCTTTTAAAAGATATATCTTTTAAAAATTAATATGCTTTTTGTTAGATAAATTTTTGCATGAGAATCCCTTTCTTCAACACTCGAAGAAAGGGATTCTTAAAAAAAAGTCTCCTTTTTACCTTCCTTCAATACAATTAAAAAACAAATTATTTAAAATGATATTATTTGCAGATAGTGGTTCTACAAAATGTGACTGGGTTCTTGCCAAAGAAAATGGCGAAATCATTCATAAAACCCAAACTCATGGTATAAATCCTTTTTTACTTTCTGATGATACTATCATAGATATCATAAAAAATGCTGATGTAATACCACAAAAGAGCAAATTGATTAGTGAGATTCATTTTTATGGCGCAGGTTGTGGTCAAATTGATTGTCAAAAAAAAATAGATCATGTATTACGATCTATATTCGAGAATGTAAAATCAATAACAATTGAGGAAGACATCATAGGCGCAGTAAAAGCTACAACAACCAAACCTGGTATTGTATGTATACTGGGTACAGGAACCAACTGCTGTTTTTTTGATGGAAAAAAAGTTATTCAAAAATTTCCTGCATTAGGATACCTTCTTGCTGATGAAGGTAGTGGCAACTACCTTGGAAAAAAAATAATCAAAGATTATTTCTTGGGTAAAATGCCATCTGATGTAGCATTACTCTTTAAAAACGATTATGCGTCAGAAATAGACCAGCTTTTGGATAAATTATATACTAAAAATCACCCCAATAAGTATTTAGCTTCTTATGCTCAATTTATTTTTAGAAATAGAGGTAACGCTTATATAGAAAGTGTATTACACCAAGGTATTTCTGATTTTATCGACACCTACCTCTTTCATTACAAAAAAGAATTATCTCAATACCCCATACATTTTGTAGGCTCTGTAGCCTATTATTCACAAGATATTATAAAAACATTACTAGACAATCAAGGATACCGAGTAAAGAGTTTTGTAAAAAAACCAATAGATCAAGTAGTTAGTCATATTACCACACAAAAAATTAGTCAATAATGAATTTAAGAATCGTACCATTTCTATTTTTAATGATCATGGCTTGCAAAAGCCCTGACACCTCCTCTCCTATCAATAAATCTTTGAGTGTCACTCCCAAGCCACTAATAACAAATACCAAACAAGGGTATTTTGAACTTACTAAAGAGACTGTCTTTATATGCAATGACTCATCTTCAAAAGTGGTTGCTAATTTCTTTATTGAAAAAATTAAAACGGTTACTGATCTCTCTTTTTCTATAAGTATAGACACCACCGCTAAAAATAGTATCAAATTAACAAAAGAAGGTACATCAAATTTTGGTGATGAAGAATACCATTTATCTATAGAAGAACAGGGAATACAAATAAAAGCTAAGACCGATAAAGGTTTATTTTATGGTTTGCAAACTTTCTTACAGCTTCTTCCGTTATATGAAAACGATAAAATGGTTCTTCCTATAAAAATACAAGCTGTAGAAATTAATGACAAGCCTCGTTTTGTATGGAGAGGTATGCATCTTGATGTTTCGAGACATTTTTTCTCAATTGATTTTATCAAAAAACAACTTGACATATTAGCACTGTTTAAGATCAATAAGTTCCACTGGCATTTGACTGATGATCAAGGTTGGAGAATCGAAATAAAAAAATACCCCAAACTTACAGAGATAGGATCAAAAAGAAAAAATAATGATGGTTCGTATCATGAAGGTTTTTATACGCAAGAAGAAGTCAAAGAGGTGGTACAATATGCAAAAGAACGATTTATAGATGTTGTTCCTGAATTTGATACCCCAGGCCATGCTATTGCAATTTTGGCTGCATATCCAGAACTCTCTTGTCATAAAGACAGCTATGAAGTACGGAATTTATGGGGTGTAGAATCCAGCATCCTTTGTGCTGGAAAAGAAGAAACATATAGTTTTATAGAGGATGTAATCAAAGAACTTTCTGCATTATTCCCTTATGAATATTATCATATGGGAGGAGATGAAGTTCCTAAGGATCAATGGAAAGATTCGCCTTTATGCCAAGATCTAAAAAAACGTAAAGGTCTTAAAGATGAGAATGAACTTCAAAGTTATTTTATGTCTCGCGTAGAAAAAATATTATCTAAATATCAGAAAAAAATGATTGGATGGGATGAGATTTTAGAAGGAGGTATTACTCCTACAACAAATATTATGTCCTGGCAAGGTGAAGAAGGTGGTATTAAAGCTGCCAACAAAGGACACGATGTTATTATGACCCCTGCAAAATTTTGTTATTTTAATTTCTATCAAGGAGATTTCAAAGTAGAGCCACTAGCTTTTGGAGGGTACATTCCTTTAGAAAAAGTATATACCTATGACCCTATACCTAAAGAAATTGAAGAAGATAAGAAAAAGCATATTCTAGGGGCACAAGGAAATGTCTGGACAGAGTATACTTATAAAGATGAAACTATAGAATATCTATTATATCCACGTATCATCGCACTAGCAGAAACTACTTGGACTCAGAAAGAAAACAAAAAATATGATGACTTCTTAAATAGACTACATGAGGCATATAACATATTAGACTACAATAACATAGAGTATCATATACCGTTACCAGAAGGCCCAACATCTAATAAAATTGCATTTATAGATAGTGTAAATGTATCATTTACAACAACGCATCCTGTAAAAATGGTGTATACAACAGATGGAACTAATCCTGATGCTAACAGTAAAGTGTATGCAGACACATTAAATTTCACTAAAAACACAGATCTTAGAATAATCTCTATCCTAAAAAATGGGAAAATGAGTGCTATAAGAAATATATCAGTAGTAAAAGAGAAACCTCTAGCTCCTGTAACTCTTTCAAAAGAGTCAAAGGGATTATTAATGAAGGAAGTAAAAGGGTATTTTACAAATGTTACAGAAATAAAAGATACAGCCAAAATACGTACATCGGCAATCACTAAAATCAAAGATGCTAATACTACATATCATTGGGGACACGAAGTAAACAAAGATAATTTCAGAGCTGTTTTTCTAGATGGTTATATTGATATCCCTGAAGACGGAGTATACTACTTTGCTAGTGCACAAGATCAGGTATGGATTGCAGGGCAATTAGTCCTTAATTATAATACTCCTCTAAAAAAACATCCTATAGAAAGCTCTATTGCATTACAAAAAGGAAAACATAAACTAAAGATTGTATATCTAAATAATATTGCCAAAGGCTGGGCAACAGATTGGAATACTGTCGAACTAAAATATAGAAAAGCTTCTGAAGAAGATTACCGGGAAGTTGATGAAAATATGATTTTTCATTAAAAGGAGGTACTCTCTTCAGCAATATTCACAAACTCTTAAATTAAAACAGTATGAACTTATTTAAAAAGTTGACAGTCGTCTTACTTGTACAGTTCTTTTTATTTTCATGTACAAACGAAAACCTAATAGAAGACGAGGTTTTGGAAACTCAAAACTCTGAATTGGATCCAGTAAATAAAACAACTCTTACCAAACCAATTATATTGGGATATTTCCCTTCATGGTCAGAGAGTGCAATTCAACCTGGGCAAGGATCAACACTTAGGGATATTCCTACCCATGTTACTCATGTTTTTTTAGCATTTGCAAGACCTAACCTGAGGTACCAAAAAGGATCTTTGGATATAACAGGTACAGGAATAGAAACTCCTTATGACGGTGCTACCTTAAAAGAATCTGTTGCTGCATTAAAATCAAAAGGAACTAAGGTTATTTTGTCTATTGGTGGAGAAACATATTGGGGCTCTAATGCTGCTTATGACATCAATTATCAACAAATCAAAGATCTCGTAGATGACATGGGGTTTGAAGGGATTGATTGGGATTTTGAACCTAATGGTAGTTTTGCTACAATTGGTAATCCTATTAATGTACAGCGATTTATTGAATTCTTTACAAAATCGAGAGCAATTATGCCTAAAGGGCAATATCTAATAGCTTGTGCTCCTGCTGGAGTTGGAGCTTTAGGTGGTCAAAGTAATGATGACCCTGCTTCTCCTTATGCATACAGTAAAAGAAATGCTGTTACAGGTGAATCTGATGCTAATTTGTATAATGCGACTACTCCTAATCAAGCAATTAGCTTATATGGCTTTGCTACTACAGGGCATATGATCCCTGTAATGGAAGCTGTTGGTGACAAAATAGATCTTATTGCTTATCAAGGATATAATACAGGAGCTGCTAGTAACAGAAAAATTATGTATGATGCATACAAATATTATGCAGATAGATATGGTTTTTCTATTGCTGCAGGAACACATTATCCTAACGAACCATGGGGACCATATTATGAATATACATATCAGAATATGGCTGGACTATCTGCTCATATTGCTTCTAATAATAATGCAAATCATGGTATTATGATATGGCAACTATTATTAGGTAACACCTCATCATCTGCTTATGGGTATTTATATATCTCTAGTCAAGTATTAAATGGTGTATCGCAATCTCAAGCTATTGCTAATGCGGAAAATTACCCGCTTTCTCCTTATCCTGGAGATGGTAATCTAGCTCCTTCGGTATCTATAACGTCTCCTACAAATAATCAGAGTGTAACTCAGGGGCAAACGATCAATATTACAGCAAATGCTTCTGATGCTGATGGTGTTATAAATAAAGTTGAATTCTTTCAGGGAAACACAAAACTAGGAGAAGATACAACTAGTCCTTATAGCTACTCTTGGGCAAATGCTCCTGTAGGTAGTTATAACCTAACCGCGGTTGCTACAGATAATGCCAATACTACAGCAACATCTGCTGTTGTATCGGTAACAGTAACTACTGGTGGTCCTACCCCACCTATAGTATCTATTACTTCTCCTATAAATAATCAAAGTATTACTCAGGGACAAACTATCAGTATTAAGGCAAGTGCATCTGATTTTGATGGTTCTGTAAGCAAGGTTGAGTTTTTTCAAGGAAATACAAAATTAGGAGAAGATACCACTAGTCCTTATAGTTATTCTTGGACTAATGCTCCTGTGGGGAGTTATAATCTAACTGTAGTTGCTACCGATAATGAAAATGCTACGACTACTTCTACTGGAGTATCAATTACTGTTATTACCACTGGTGGTGGTTCTTGTGATGGTGTAGCTAATTGGGCTCCATATCCATCTATCTATAATCAAGGAGATCGTGCAGTATATCAAGGTACTTTATACGAAGCACAAACAGGTCCTTTATGGGTTACTCCTGGTAGTGGTGAACACTGGTGGAAAACCATAGGAACTTGTAATTAACACAAGATATCGTTTTGAAAGCTTCCCCTATAGCCTTTTTTCAAAACAAAAAATAGTATTAAAAATTAGTTTTTGATTGTTAAATCCTCCGACACGATTAAATTGTGAAGGAGGATTTTTTCATACTATCTCTTTAGTGCTACAACAAAAATTCCATTTCTTTAGAGGTCATTGCTGGAATAAACTCTATTAATTCGTAATCTGCAAGATCATGAATCTTAAATGGGTCTTTCTCTAATATATCTAACAATGCTTCTTTCTTGTCTACAGTAGACAAGATAATGCCTCCATTTCTCGGTTCTTTTCTTCCAGAAGCCAAAAAGTGTCCTAAATGATACTGTTCTTTTAAAAAAATAATATGATCGTTTAGGTAACTATCAATTTTTGTTAATGGCACTTTATAGGTTATATTAATAATATACATACTACTTCTTCAAGTTTTTATAATTTCACTAATCTGTATAAAATAATACATTCATTTTTCATTTACAAAAAACAGCATATATATTCCAAATGTAGTATTAGTTTAAGAAAAAGTAACCTTTCTTAATCCTGAGATTTATCTGGAACTAATAAAGTAGCTCTCCCCATTCTATTCCATGCATTTATACAAGTAATCGCCATAAGTACATCTACTACTTTTGTTTCACCCAATACTTGTATTGCTTTTTTATATGTTATATCTGATAGCCCTGCATCTGCAATTAGCGTAACTTCTTCTGTCATTTTAAGAATAAGTTGCTCTTCTGTTGTGAAAAAAGGAGCATCTTCCCACGCTGATAATGCATGAATTCTATATTGTTTTTCTCCTAGCTCTATTGCTTCTTTGATATGATATTGTATGCAAAATGCGCAACCATTAATTTGCGAACCTCGAATATAGATTAATAATAATTCTGTGGTTGTAAGAGATTTTTCTCTTAACATTTTATCTAATTCTAGTAATGGTTTGTAATATTCTGGGGTTACTTGATAAATATTAATCCTTTTTGTACTCATAATAATGTGCTTTTATATATTAATACCACAAAATTATTCAGATAATATTCTATATTTATTAATCAAGATTAAGAAATACACTCCTTCAATCATACCATTCCTAATAAAAAATGGTTATATATATTATTTCTTTACTCTGATCAGAGTTTCTATATTGATATGGTTTACTTTTAACTCTTTGACCTCCTCTATACCTCTAGTTATTAGCGTATCACCAGAGATTTCAAATTCAAAATTGAATTGATTATTCTCCCATTCTCTTATATTAAAGTAATCAAGATATTCGGTATATTCATTTTCTTTATAAGTATACCTACCTCCCCCAGCTACATAGATAGTATTGGTAGAATCTTTACCATGATTTAAATCATGTCTTAAAAAAGAAAAGTGAGATTCATTAAATATTTTGATCATTTCCTGATTTTTGGTGTAATCGGTAGTTACGGTATCTTTATCTTTTATAGTAGTCCCCGAAACTAATTTCCATGTACCTAGTAATGGTGATGATTTTTCTAAAGGAATTTCTTTATCTTCTCCTATTGAAGTACAGGACATAAAAGCAGTTATCCCCATCATCAAGTATATTTTTTTCATTCTATTTACTATTTTTTTTCTAAATAATCTCGCGAAATTCTTCTCAAATCTGTATGGGCAATAATTTCAACCCTTTATTTTTACATTGTATGAGAATATATTTCTTGCCTTTAATCTCAATAGGACTTGCTACTTTTATTTGTAACCCTTGTAACCCTGTGGGTAGTTTTACTGAAAAACTTATGCCTTCTTTTGATGATTCATTTATCGATTTTTGTTGATTCTTAAACAGGAAGTACCCTTTATTGGCATCATATCGTATCGTTTCTACTTCAGCTTCATATAATGAACCGAGCCCCATAATATCATCAATCTGGTCCCCATCAAAATCATCTATAATAAAATCTGTTGTTGGACCAAACTGTGCTTGTACTGGTAACGAAGTCATTGCAAAGTCTCCTTTTCCATTATTAACAAGCAATACGGTACTAAAATTTGTTACGGTATAATGAGTTGCTTCTTGTAGGTCTGCATCTCCGTAGATATCAGACAAAGATGCATCGGCAAACGCCCCATACGTTTTGAATTTGTTTTTTAGCATAGGTAACTGCTCAGAAGAACATTCTTTTCCTCTTACTGGTAGTAACAATCCTGTTTTAGACTCTTTACTTAAAATTATATCTAAACTTCCGTTATTATCAAAATCTTTAGCATATATATGTAATGGTTTATCTTTTTTAGGGTGATACTTGGTGTTTTCTCCTATGTTTCCTATCAAATAATCTATGTCGCCATCGTTATCAATATCAGTAGGCTCTATCGTAAAGTACCACCCATAAGAGTTATCCAATATGGTGTTACTTTTTTTAGAAAACATACCTTTATCATTATCAAAAATGGTTATGGGCATCCACTCTCCTACTACCAACAAATCCTTATCTCCATCCCCATCATAGTCAGAAAAAATAGTTTCACTTACCATACGTAAATTTTCAAAACCTTTTGTTATGTCTTGGGTTACGTTGACAAAAGTTCCTTTATCATTTCTTAACATATATGAAGATGATGCTATCGGATACTTACCTGGTACTCCTCCTCCTCCTACAAAAAGATCTAGATCTCCATCTTTATCAAAGTCATATGTTGCAATAGTGGATGACACTGATTTCATCTCTGGAAGCGCCTCTCCTTTTCTAAAATTTCCTTTTCCGTCATTGATATAGATTCTATCTTGAAGCCATTTGCTGTTTTGTGCATCTTCATAACTTCCACTAGCAACATACAAGTCCAGATCATTGTCATTATCTATATCAAAAAATAGTGCTTTATTATCTTCAAACTCTATATCACTCTGAAAAACAGCACTACTAGATTCTCTAAATTTTCCATCTTCTTTCTGTATATATAAAGAAGCAGAAGCTCCTTTGGCGTTTCCTACAAAGAAATCGTCCTTACCATCATTATTTACATCTGCAACAGCAAGGGCTTTTCCTTTTTCACTTTGCTTTTGTGGTAATAACAATTGGAGTTCATAATCATTAAAATTACGTTCTTTATTTTTATAAGTTATTCCAAATTGAGTAGCGTCCAGAATTACTTCTTTAGTTTTTTTGCTTTTTGAAATAGCTTTTATTATTGTTGATTTTTTCTGGTCTATGGTAAGCATCTGATTGGCTTGTACATTTTTGAAAGCACTATAAGTACCTTCTGGCCATTTTATCAATATACTATCAATCGTAGTTATATCTCCTACTCCAAAATGTAATCGTTGAGTAACAGAGGATTGAAATCCTCTTACAGGATAATATTCCTTTGATTGTTGTTGTTCTTTTGTATAGACATTAATTTTTGCTCCTATACTATTTGGATTTTTATTACTCCCCGAAAGGGTTATAGAAATATAGTTCTTCTTTTGGTTGTTTTTATAAACACTTGCTATTTGCATTTGGTTATTCAGGACTAGATCAAGATCTCCATCATTATCAAGATCTGCATAGGCCACTCCGTTTGAGTTTACTTTTTTATCTAATCCCCATTTTTGATCCGCTTCTACAAAAGTTAAATCTCCATTATTAATAAACATTTTATTACTTATCTTGGTAGAAGGCATCATTCCTATAGCTTCTTCTAGCGTAACTTTTTTTCTATTCAGAATGTTCGTTTTCATTCTATTTCTAAAATCCTGATTAGATAAATCATGGTGTATCCCATTGGTAACAAAAAGGTCATTAAACCCATCGTTATTAAAATCTGCTAATACAGGTGCCCAGCTCCAATCTGTTTTTGCTATTCCTGA
Organism: Aquimarina sp. I32.4; assembly: GCF_002924285.1. Lineage (NCBI taxonomy): Bacteria > Pseudomonadati > Bacteroidota > Flavobacteriia > Flavobacteriales > Flavobacteriaceae > Aquimarina > Aquimarina sp. I32.4. The sequence goes on from NZ_PGUB01000058.1 coordinate 26,602, forward strand.
TAGTTGCCCAATCTCACTAAATACTCCATTACCTAGATTGACTTGTAGCATATTAGACATATATTGATGATGATAGCCTGACCTCACTAATTCATTAAAATTTTCGGTACTCATCGTTGCCATGTTTTCTTTGCTTCTTTTATGATCTGCCGATACCATATCCAACACTACCAAATCAGGTTTCAGGTCATTATTTATATCTGCAAAATCAGATCCCATACTATTGGCGGCTATATGGTCAAATGTATTGAGTATTGTATTGGTAAATGTACCATTGTGGTTATTTATATATAGAAAGTCTGATTCTAGAAAATCATTTGCTACATAAATATCTGGCCAATTATCATCATTAAAATCTCCTATAGAGGCACTCAAACCCCATGCTTTATTCAATAACCCCGATTTTTGAGTTATGTCTTTAAATTTTCCGTTGGTGTTCTCAAATAGCTGATCTGTACTTTCTGGGCGATACTCTTGTTGAATTCTAGGATCTATCGTTACATTATTATTAAAATCTGGTCTATGGTTCAATAAATAGATATCTATATCACCGTCTTTATCAAAATCAAAGTAGTATGCCTGAGTAGAAAAAGCACTAGAAGCTACTCCATATTGATCAGCTTGTTCTTTAAAGGTGCCATCTTTCTGATTGATATATAATTTATTCTTTCTTTTTATAGGTTCTTTTAATGCTCCTGCTTTACACACATAGATATCCAACCAACCATCTGCATTAATATCTACCATAGAAACTCCTGTAGACCAACCTTCATGATCTGTAACTCCTGCTGCTTCTGTAATGTCCTCAAATATAAAATCTCCTTTATTCAAATACAGTTTATTACTACCTTGATTTGAACTAAAATATATATCTTCAAAACCATCATTATTAATATCTCCTACAGATACGCCTCCTCCATTATAGATATATGAATAATTAAGGAAATTAAAATACAGTGTTTCTTCGATTTTATTTTTGAAACCAATAGTACTTTGTGTTTCAGGAATTATTTCAAATATAGGGTTCTCTACTACTTCTTTATCTTCTTTTTTGGTGACTGTTTTTTTTGAATTCTGTTTTTTTGAACAAGCAGAAAACACTAGAACAAATACTAGTAAGTATGATATTTTATGCATGGTTTTTTTAGATAATTTACGACTCCCCTCTGGAAATACTGAAAATAGGAAACATTTTATTTGATTATAAACTTATCTCCCAAACAACTTATTTTTATAGACAAACAACATCTGCCTATAAACAAATGTAAGCAAAGTAAAATTACGTATTATCTCAATATGATAATTCTCTACTTACATAAAGAGAGATATTTTATAGAATATTGTATTTTGGTCGTAGACATTAGATTTTTTATAAATAAACACTTACAGATTTGCGAATTATAAAACTTGCTTTTTCCTTATTCTTACTAGTATGTACATTAGGATGTAAGAACAATCAACCTCAACATGACGCATATAAATTCACAAACGAACTAATTGATGAGACCAGTCCTTATCTACTACAACATGCTCATAACCCTGTTGATTGGAGAGCTTGGAGTGACGAGGCTCTCAAAGAAGCTGAACAAAGTAATAAATTAGTGCTTGTAAGTATTGGATATTCTTCTTGCCATTGGTGTCATGTAATGGAAAAAGAAACATTTACTGATGAAGGTGTTGCCAAATCGATGAATGCTAATTTTATCAACATCAAGGTTGATAGAGAAGAGCGACCAGATTTGGATCAGTTATATATGACCGCGGTACAACTAATGCAGGGTAATGGTGGATGGCCTCTTAATGTTATCATTCTTCCTAATGGTAAACCTGTATACGGAGGAACGTATCATACCAAAGAACAATGGACAGAGGTACTAGCCAAACTTAATGAGTTATATAAAAAAGATCCAGAAAAACTTAATAAATACGCTAATTCGATCGCTGCAGGAATTCGAGCAACCAACCTTATTGAACCTCAAGAAAAAATAACGAAATTCTCTAAAGACACATTGAGTCTTAGTGTCAAAAAATGGCAAAAAAAATGGGATACTATCTCAGGAGGGAATATCGAAAATCAAAAGTTTATCAGACCACAAAGTCTTGATTTCTTGATTGATTATGCTCAATTAACTAATGACCAAGAAACCAAAAAGCATGTTATAAATACGCTAGACAACATAATTTCTGGAGGAATCTATGATCATATTGGGGGAGGTTTTTTTAGATACAGTACTGATCCACATTGGAAAGTTCCTCATTTTGAAAAAATGCTCTATACCAATGCGCAATTAATAAGTTTATATGCCAAGGCTTATACTATTTATAAAAACCCATTATACAAAAGAGTAGTGATGCAAACCATTACTTTTTTGGAACGTGAAATGAAAAGCCAAGCTGGAGGGTATTATGCTGCTATCGATGCCGATAGTCAGGGTACAGAAGGTGGATACTACCAATGGAACAAAAAGGATTTGCAACACATTTTAAAAAATGAATATTCAAATTTCACAAAATATTATACGCTTGATACTCCCGAAGATACTGCAACAAATACAGCAGTAATCATTACTCAAGCTTATAATGATAGTCTTTTTGCTATTCAGAATGATATTTCTATAAGACAGCTTACTTCTTTAAAAAATAGCTGGCAAAAAACTCTTCTTACAAACAGACAAGAAAGAACATCTCCTGCTATTGATGATAAAATTATCACATCATGGAACGCCTTATTGATAAAGGGTTTTATTGATGCTTACAAAGCTTTTGAAAATCAGGAATATTTGGACAAAGCTATTGCATTGTCTAGTTTTATTGAAGAGAATAATACCTCAGATAGTTTTCTTGTACACAGTTATAAAAAAGGAGATAAGAAACAAGAAGGTTTTTTAGAAGATTATGCATTTCTTACTGATGCATGTATCGATCTATATAGCGCTACTTTGGATACCAAATATCTCGATCTAGCAAATGAATTGCATAAAACTGTTACAGCACATTTTACAGATAAGGTTACCCCCATGTATACTTATACAAGAGAAAGCAAATTGATCTCTCCTCTTATCAAAGTTGATGATGGTGTTATACCATCACCTAATGCTGTTATGGCTCACAATCTAAAAAAACTAGGGATTTTAAATTACAATACTGATTTCACAAAAAAATCTGATCAGATGTTATCTGCTATGAATGCATATGTAAATGATAATGCCAAAGATTTTTCAAAGTGGAGTGCTTTGCAACTCAATACAATTTATCCTTTTTATGAGATTGTGATTGTAGGGCCAAAAGCTGATTCTATTGCCAAAGTTTTTAGTTCACTCTATCTTCCTAATACTATTGTGGTGGGTAGTACTGTAGAAAGTACATTGCCTATTTTTAAAAATAAATATGTAGAAAATGAAACGTTTATTTATGTCTGTCAAGAAGGTGCATGTAAACTTCCTGTGCAAAGTATAGATATGGCGTTAAAGCAGTTGTGAAAACAACTCTGGTTTTACCTGTGAATATAAAATCTTTAATATGCTTATCCGTTTTCTTCCCCAAGATAATTCCATCTATTAGATACAGCTGCGACCATCAGTCTATCGAAAATATT
>NZ_PGUB01000059.1:0-30102 GCF_002924285.1 Aquimarina sp. I32.4
AAAACCAACCAAATCCTCATAAAAAGCATGAAAACTACTTTGAAATATCGTTTTTTGAGGTAATCTGCTACCATAAAGAAATGCTAAAGTGACATCCTAACGATTTTCTTTCTTGTTAAGGGTATAGCAAACCTCTCGAATTCCCCCTTATCACCAAATCCCAGATCAGTCAACAGATCATATAGCGCTAGCCTATCGGCACGCCATATGCTTAGTTATTGGGGAGTGGTTATTTTTTTTGAGTATAATCTGTATAGATTGCTTTTTGCAAAGCATCCCAATGAGCGTCTGTCATTCTGTTTGGAGTAAACAAGCAAATACCAGTAGCTCCGTTTATCATAGATTCACTAATAGCTGCTTCTAATTCATTAGGTAACAATCCATGATTTTCAGGATCATCTTCATTGGATTTATTGTTTGGTTTTGGACAAATAAATAATCCACTATAGATTGGTTTTTTATGAGCAACAGCAGTTACTTCTTCTTTGGTAAGTTCTCCGATCCATTTGGTATCACCTAAATAAAAATCGTTATAATTCATAGGATAAACAGCATCTAGGTTCCATTTGTCCCATTCTTGTCTAACAAGGTTTTTTGCAATTGAATTAGGTCCTGGGAAAACAGCTGCATTAATCACTTTATCTTTACTATGTACTACATCAGCTAATTTATTTACGATTTTGGTAATTAAATCATATCGAAATTGTTTCCATTCTAAAACTAGAGATGGGTCTTCTACATTTTTTATATCTATACCCGATTGCGATTTGAAATCATTAACGCATTTATCACAATAGCAATAATCGAATTGAGGGTATTCTTTATCCATAACCAAATCATATTTCTCCCATAACCCTTCTGCCAAAATTACATCAGGAAAACGAATGTAATCCAAATGAATCCCATCAACCTCTTTTATATCGGCAATACTACCGTATAGATTTTCTAGAAAATTGTACACTTCTGGCCTGCTAGGACATAAGAATTGATAATGTGATACATAGGCGGGTTTGTCAAATGCAGATTCTCCATTTCTATTTACAGCATACCATTCTGGTTTTAGTTTTGGGTTGTTATTTTGCACCATAGTAGGTATCCAAGTATAAAACTCCATACCTACTTCTTTTACGATTTTTCCCACTCTTTTATAGATAGCAGGATCATGTCCAGCAGAATACATCAATCCATCAACTCCCTTATTTTTTAATTCCTGAAATTCAGTTTTTAATTCTTGATCTGTTGCATCTTTAGGTAATTGTGCCCATGCATAAAGAGGTGTTTTATAGGTGACTTCTGGTGGTTTTTTTTCCTCTTTTTTACAGGCAATTAATAAAAGTGTTGTAAGAATAATAGTAAATACTTTTTTCATTGTTTTTTTGTTTAGTGATTAAGAAGACAGATCTATATTGAAAATCAATCTGGATCAATATGAAATTAACCAAAAACCGATTTGATTACCAGTTAATCGAATGTGGTAGATTACTTCATAAAATATAATTCCCTTTAAATATCTTAGAAGTAATTAAAAAAAATCAACGATGTAAACTTTTTTCTACAAAACACATGTTTTGATAGAAATACGACTTGTTTTACAGGATGTATGAATTATGGTTGTATAATTTGTGTACTAAGAAATAGATCAAAAAATAAGAAAAAGGATAAAGAATGTTAGTTATACTTAAGCTTTTTTTGACGTCTACTTTCTCTTTCTTGAGAAAGCTCATGCTTTCTGATCTTTTTAAGCTCGTAATACTTGTTTTTTGGCCGTTTCCGTTTTGATTTTGCAACAATAAATATAGATCCCATTGATAATAATATCCAGAAAATATCTACGATTAGAATTTCATATTCTTTATTTAGATATGCTTTCCATATCCAGTTTCCAGAGGAAACACCATTAACAATAGGAATTATGAGACCAATAATCCCTCCAATCAAGAAAGAGAATTTATTGGTAAAAAAATTATCTCTTTTATACCTGAAAAACAAAAATACAATTGCCCAAAGGCTAAAAAAAACAGTATAGTATACGTTAAGTCTTCGTTCACCAAGATCGGGGGGGAGTAGTCTAGCTAAAACGAATGAGAAAGCAATAACAGGAAACAGGCTTAGACAAATAGCCATATAGATATGCCCTACATTAATTGTGTATAATTGTTGTTTGGTGGTACTATTTTTTTTATTCCTACTTTCTATCCAGATAAGAACCCCAGTGATAATGACAAAACAAGTGATAAGTGCTAGAATAGCATAAATAATTTTTAATGGCATGCCGCCATAATCGGCAAAATGAAGATGTCTTACCACAAATTCTACATCTTCGTGATAATCATTTTGGTATGGGTTTTTAGTGGAAGTAACTTGTTGTTTAGGTACGTTATATGTGACTCGACCGCTACCAAGAAGCTTATTTTTTGGATTAAGTAAGCCTTCAACTTGCACGATCATATTGGTGGCCCCATAATTTTTTATATAGACTTCTGTTAGAGCAAAATCATCCCATGTTGCAGTCACCTCCTTTATAATAGGATTAACGATATATGTGCTATCTAATTTTTGTTCTAAAAGGTATGTCTTTGCTTTTGGACGTAGGTCTTCTGCTAATTTTTGCTTATTGTTATTGTATATATAATTAGCAGGAAGTAAAACAAAAACAGAAAGTCCAAGAAAACAACTTGTTACTGCATACATGAATTGAAAAGGTAACCCAATCATTCCTAATACAGTGTGTGCATCACTCCAAATTGTTTTTAATTTTGATTTTGGACGAAAAAGATAGAAGTTGGATATCATTTTTTTCCAATGAACAATAACCCCAGTTATAATTGCAAATAAGAAAAAGAAAGCAACAGATCCGGATAAATATAGTCCTATGCGTGGTATTTGACTAAAAAAATGTAAACGATATAGAAAGTTACCTAATGAGTATTTTTGATAATAGCTTGAGATTTCAAATGTATCCGTATCTAGATACATAAAACGTCTTTTTTTTGCTTCTTTGGGAGCAAGAGTATCTTTTGATGCAGTTATTCTTATAGATGCAAGCTGGCTTGCTTGTGGTAGAGTTATATGAATGTCTCTAGCATATAGACCATGTTCTTTTTCTTTTAATAGTGAAATTAGTTGGTCATAATCTAAATTTGTGATTTTTTCTCTATTAATAGGAATACCTTTTTCCCATACCTCAATTTCATCTTTGAACAAAGCAAATGCTCCGCAGAGAAAAATAACATACAATGCAACACTAATTACAATTCCGCTAACAGTATGGGTATGAAAAAATATGTTATAGAGCCTTTTACTCATGTTGCTATACTAGAGAATGGGTTTGTTTACCGAAGTAAATTAATACCCCAAGAATTGTTATAAGTACAGTGTATAGCGCCCAAATTTTCCATCCGTTTTTAAATAAAAAAGGAATAATCATAAATGTTACCCATAAAATATACATACTGTATATTGAGGTGATTAAAATTGTTTTGTGATCACTCCAAAATGCTAGAGCAATATGCATAAAAGCTGCTATGAAATAACCACCCAAAATCCCCGCAGATATTTTGGCAAACCGTTGCCAGAAGTTTTGAGATAAATATTTGGGATTTGCTGGCATAACTATATAAATAGTAACTCCAAAACCAATATTAATAATAGTAAAGCTATCCCGTGTTTATAATTAAAAGCCTTAATTGGGCTTAGTATGATTAAGGTCCCTTGTATAATCATTAATAAAAGAGTCCAAATAAAAATCCCGACTCCTAACCCAAAAAGAAATATTGTACTTGCTAAACAGAATACTAATAAAAAAAGACCAATGCTATTACTGGTTTTATTATGTTGCTGCATCCATTTTTCTATCTGAAAATGTGGAGAAAGCATTGCTACTTTTGACGTGTTATACAAGAAAAAAGAGCCTGAGAAAATTAAAAAAATAAGTAATGTTATCATAATATACACTTGTGAACTGAAACTATAACCCAGACAACTTCTTTTTAGGGTTATTTTGTATTATAAAATTGAATCTAATACCGTACGATCTTAATTTTCTTCTTGATAGTAACGGTTTATATAATTGATTTTTGCTAGAGTTATAGTAAATAAAACTAAAAAATTTACATTAATTTAGATTTATTAAAAATAATAAATTCTCGCAAATGTAGCATAGAATTCATTAAATAAAAAACCTTATTTGTTAATAATTTAAAAAATAATACAAAAATACTCCTATGTATAAATAGGTTTTTGTGTAGCGATTTGCCTTTCAGTTATTTATTGTCACTTGGTGGTGTGATTGAGTATGCGGTCTATTTATCCATTAAAGTTCTAAATTGATAGAAAAAACGCTCAATAAGACGGAGATCTTCTGTAACGATTTCTACAATACCTCTCATTTCTTGTTTAAAAGGAATTTCCTTATTATATGTAGTAATTAGTTTTTTGGGTAATTCAACATCAATCAGATACAGCCCATTTTTATCTGGTAATAATGAGATATGTTTTACTTTCCCTTTAAGTGTTCCAAACTCATCATCAGGAAAATTTTCTAATCTGATATTAGCGGTTTGACCGATTTTTATTTTCCCAGAATTTTGAGAAGGTGCTTTGATTTTTGCTAGATATGAAGAATATTCAGAAGGAATTACAATAAACACAAGATCTCCAGAAGATACTGTTTGATTTTCTGTCCAAAAATTAAGAAAAGAAACACGTCCTTCGATATCAGATGCGAGAACGTATTGCAGTTCCCAATCTTTAATACTTTTTTTTAACTGTCCAAAGGATTGTAACACTTTTTTAAATAGGTTAATCTCTTCTTTTCTTTTGTTTATTTCGGTACCTTTTGATGTTCTGTTTGCATTACTAATACTCTCATTGATTTGTGAGAGTTGCACATCATTATTCTCATAATTACGCTTAGCTTGCAGGTAGTCTAATTCTTTTCCTTCATATTCCTGGGTAGATATAACTCCTTTTTTAAACAAGTTTTTTTGACGTTGCAGTTCTTTTCTTTTAAACTCTAACTCAGCTTTGCCTAATCTTTTTTGTGCTTTTAGACTTTCTAGTCTTCTATAGAGTTCTGATAATGAAATTTGATTAGCTATAGCTTCATTAGAAAAAGGTTGCAACTCCTTATTTAAAATATATTCAGAATAACTGTTTTCAAATAAAGCAAAGCTTGTTTCAATATCTCCTAAAAATAAAACAGGTAAATCATCTAGAGGAAATGTAAATGATTTGTTACTCACTTTGATAGTATCTACAATTGATTTAAGCAGAAATACATCTTTATAATTGGCACTGCTTTGTAATATTGCCAGAGGTGTGTCTTTGGGCACAATCTGACTGTCTTCTACTAATATGGATTCAATTTTACCACTTACTTTGGCATACTCTTTTTGTGGGGGTATTCTAGTTGTAATAATTGCCTCTGCTGGGATTACATCTGGATATTTTACCAACCAAGAGAGAAATAATAACAGTAAAACTAATAATAACACCAAAAGGTTGCCCCATCGTATCATCCAATGAGGAACTTTGGTAAGGATTTCCTGTACTTCTTCACTTCTTAATTGTATATCGTCTAAAGTGTCTGGCATATTATATATATTCTTTTTATTCTCAATTCTTATTTCCCTAATTCCAATTGATTTTTCACTAGGTTGTAATAATTACCTCTCTTTTTTATTAATGATTCATGATTTCCTACCTCTGCAATTTTTCCTTTATCTAGGACAACTATTTGGTGCGCATTTTTTACAGTACTCAGTCGGTGTGCAATTACCATAACAGTTTTATTTTTGAAAAAGGTATCTAGTTTTTCCATAATTACCTTTTCATTATTGGCATCTAATGCAGAAGTTGCTTCATCAAAAAATAAGTATTTAGGATTTTTATATACAGATCTAGCAATAAACAGTCGTTGTTTTTGCCCCGTACTAAGTCCTATACCTTCCATTCCTATTTTGGTATTATAAGAAAGGGGGAGAGATTCTATAAACTCTTTGATATTTGCAACATCTACTGCATGTGCTAGTTTTTTCTTATCTACATAATCTTCTCCTACCGCAATATTATTAGCAATAGTATCATTAAAGATATACCCTTCTTGCATAACAACCCCAAAGTGATCTCTCCATGATTTTTGTGAAACATTGCGAAGATCATGAGACCCTATAAAAATTTGACCATCTTCTGGATCATAAAATTTAAGAAGCAGTTTCATTAACGTGGTTTTCCCACTTCCACTTACTCCTACAATAGCGGTAATTTTATTTTCAGGAATAGAAAGGTTTAAATTTTCTAATACGGGTTTATCAGTTCCTACATATCTAAAACTAAGATTTTTGATTTCAAAACTTGAATTATCAGGGATTACCTTAATTTTTTCATCTCCGATTTGTTCTTCGTCTTCTTTATTGTGTATTTCTCCCAATCGTTCTAGTGAGATTTGTGCATCTTGTAACTCTCTTAAAAAGTTTATCAATTGAGAAATAGGAGCATTTAATTGCCCAACGATGGCTGTAATAGCCAGCATCATACCTAATGTAATCTCACCATCTATAACCAGTTTTGCAGAAAAAACGGTAATCAAAATGTTTTTTAATTCATTGATAAAAGATGATCCTACATTTTGATATTGTTCTAATGCTAGGTTTTCTATAGATATTCTGAATAGTTTAGCTTGTACAAATTCCCAATTCCAACGTTTTCTTTTTTCGGCATTGTGTAGTTTTATCTCTTGCATTCCATTAACCAACTCAATTACTTTACTTTGCTCTTCACTTATTTGTGAAAAGCGTTTGTAATCTAGCTTTTTTCGTTTTTTGAAGAAAATGAGTATCCAGGTAAAGTAAAAAAAACTTCCTATTGCAAAGATTCCAAAAATAGTAAGGCTATAATAAATTAATACAATGCTGAATATAATAAGGTTAACCATCGAAAATAAAACGTTGAGCGAAGACATAGTTAGTATTTGCTCTATACGCTTATGATCATTAATTCTTTGTAAAAGGTCTCCTGTCATTTTTACATCAAAGTAGGAGATAGGTAAGTTCATTAGTTTTATAAAAAAATCAGATATCAATGAGATATTGATGCGAGTACTAAGATGAAGAAGAATCCAACTACGCAATACATCAATAAGTGTTCTTCCTATAAAAAGCGATAGCATGGCAATCAAAACAAGATACACAAAATTGAGGTCTTGGTTTTTGATACCAACGTCAACGATACTTTGAGTTAAAAAAGGGGTGATAAGCTGTAATAAACTTCCTGCACAAAGACCTAATATTAATTGAAAAACAAAAGCTTTATATTTGAATACATATTTAGAGATAAATTTGAAACCAAATTTTTCATCCTCATCATCTAGATTGTCATTATAAAATTTTGGAGTAGGTTCTAACAACAATGCTACACCTTCTTCTGTATTTTCATCAGCATTATTACCTATCCAAGCTTTTATAAACTCCTCTTTGGTATATGTGATCAATCCATGAGCAGGATCAGAAACATATAAAGTCATTGTACCTTTGCGAGTGACCTTAATTTTATACAAAACAATATAGTGTACTTTGTTCCAATGTATGATACAGGGAAGAGGTACTTCGTCTAATTTTGATAAAGAAAGTTTTACTCCAAGCGATCTAAAACCTATTTGCTCTACGGCATCACTCAAACCCAAAAGAGAACTTCCTTCTCTTGTGGTTTCACTTAATGCTCTAAGTTTTTGAGTATTGAGGATTTTTCCATAATGTTTAGCAATAATTTTAATACAAGTAGGTCCACAATCTTTGGATTCTGCTTGTTTGTAAAATGGAAATTTAGGCATTCAATTTTTTTAAATTAGACTGATTATGTGTGATAGTATCTTCTTACAAAGTAAAGTAATTCTTTTTTAGAATACTAAAAATAGGTCACTAGTGTCCACTTAAAACAGTTTGATAGACAGTTGTTTATATTCTAGTTCATTGACATTATTGTAATCTGTCTTTTTAAATAGTTCATTTACAGGGGTTTTGTCTAGTAACGATATCCCTAGAATCTGTAATATTTCGTAGGTTGATCGATTAATTTTCAGTTCTTGTGCTACTATTGCTACTAAGCAATAAGTTGTGATTGCTGTATAAATTTGTATGCGAACTGCATTTTCCGAAGTTCCCCAAAAGGACTTGATTTTTAGATGTTGTTTGATCCATTTGAAAAACAGTTCTATTTGCCAGCGCTTTTTGTAAAGCAAAGCTATCTGTTCTGCAGTAGTCTCCATATTGTTGGTTAAAAAGATAAATGTTCTTTTATTTTCGTTGTCATAATATTTGATTCGCCGAAGTTTTTCAGGATAGTTTTTTGAGGTGTAAAATCCAGTTAATTTTCCTATCTGGTCACATAACACTCCTTTAGTTTTGTCGACTTTGGCTGAATACATTCGCTTAAATTTCATGTTCGCCTTGGCTCTAATGACAAAGTAAGCTTCACAATTAGGAATCTTGTAAAGCCTCTCAAAATCGAGATATCCTCTATCAAAAACATAGTAAGCTCCAACTTCATAAATAAGTTGATCCATAGCTTTTACATCATGAGTGTTAGCAGGGGTAATATGAACAAAGCTTGGTATTTGAGTCTGAATATCAAAAAGCGTATGCAATTTGATTCCGCCTTTCGCTTTTCGAAATTTAGCCCACCAAAAAACATTTAAACACAGATCAATTGTAGAAGAGTCAAAAGCATAAATCTTTTGGTCGGCATCAGAGTTTTGATCAGAAAGTTTAGTATTTGCTATGGCTATTAAGTGATATGCAAAATCTTCAAAGATTCTATAATCACGCTTTTGATTTGCCTTAGCCAAATTACTTCTTGTAACTCTTTTACCAATTCCTAAATGGTAAGATTTCTTGTCGTGTGCTTCTAAAGTAACCACAAGATCTCGTAAACTATCACGGTTTGTAAGTTGTCCAAAAATCATGCAAAGTAATTGGTTCCAACAAGTAAAATGACGAACATATTTATTTCCATTATACTTATTAACAATACCGTCAAAAGTACGTTTTGGTAAAAAAGCCAATAACTGAGCGAAGACATACTTACCTTGGTTCATAAATGTCGAATTAAATCGACCAAACCTAGTCAATTCAAATCGACACGTAACAAAAAGCTATTTAACTTATAGATTATCAGTAATTTCAAAGAACATCTAATTATTTATAGTGGACACTAGTGAAAATAGGTATTAGTTTAAAATAATAATTAGTACTGTTTCTACAAGTTTGTATATAAAAAAAGAGTGCCAATTGGCACTCTTTGATAGTAAAATTAGGGGTACTCTCGGGACAAAATCAGTTATTCTTTGGCGATAGACCAGATAGAGTAACTCCCAGCGGGAGCTTCTATACTAGTGTTACCTTCTGAATCTGTAGAAGGAGTTGCTCTAGAATTATTAGTATAATCTACCAAAGTTTTGTTTTTCCAGTTTGTTTTGACAACACGTTGTTTGGTTTGTTTGCTTATATTCATATAGAGAATTAGTCCAGGATTATCACCTTTTCCATTTCTTTTCATGATGTATTCGTCTTTATTGGCCTCAATAATTTCTAGATCGCCAATAGCTAGTGTGTTATATATCTCGATAAGTGTTTTGAGCTGTTTTTTGAAAGCTTCATAATCAAGATAAAAAATAGTAGGATACCCATCATGAGTTAAAATATAAGAATACGCAAGTAGCTTATTTCCATAACTGATTCTATTATCAGGGTTTTCATCTTTTTCGGTATCATGGTTAGCTGTAAAAGTAACAGCCATTTTTGGGGCTATTTTTCGTAACATATTATCGGCTTCACCAAGAGCGGTAAGATCTTTAGCTCTGTCAAGAGTTTCATCTAACCTGTAAAAACAGGCAAAATCAAATGCAGGAGAACCTGATGCATCTACCCAATCTTTTAAAACTTGTGTATCACCATCAAAGTTTTCTCCAACAGAAAACCCTCCAATTTTATCATTCCAGGCTTTAACCCATTTTGGAGCAAAGCTTTTAACATAATCAAAACGCCAACCATCAAACCCCAATTCATTTTTGTAAAATGCAGCTACAGAGTAATCTTTTCCCCATAACCAATCTTGGACATATTGTTTATGGTGAGATAGATCAGTTTCTGGATAAAATAGATTATCCTCATCATATTCTAGAATGTCATTAGGATGAAAATGTTCATAAGAGCGATTAAATTTTCCTGAAGCATTACCATTTTGTTCGTTAAATAAGGTGTATACTTTGGTATTACCTCGGTAAGGATTCGCTTGTAATCCTCCTCCAGAATTATGGCCCATTACAATATCAGCAATAACCTCGATATCATTAGCATGTGCTTTTTGGATCAGGTTTTCTAATTCTTCTCTTGACCCAAAACGAGTTTCTACAGTACCATGTTGATCAAACTCACCAACATCAAAATAATCAGAAGGATCATACCCCATAGAATAGCCTCCTGATGCTCCTTTACCAGGAGCAGGTAACCATATTCTGTTAATTCCTGATGCTTTATAATCTTCTATTCTGATACTTATCTCATCATACCAGCCCCCTTTTGGTTCAACATCCCAATAGAATGCTTGCATGAATACACCAGCATCTTCTCTTTTGTACTGAGTTAGATCCATTTTTAATGATTGACTTGTCACAATAGCTTCGCTATTGTTTGCATCATTATCATCCTCAGAACACCCTGTGAACCCAAGAACCATTCCTCCTAGAAGGAGGATGGTTTTGGGTACTATATTAATTGTTTTTTTCATTTTGACTTTTTTTGATGTAATAAGTTATTCTACAGGAACTAGTAAATAGCGCCCATCTAAATCATTAAACCAAATGTCGTATGTACCTTGAGTAACTGGTATTCCAGGAGGATCACCATCAGTAATACCAATACCTGTAAACTCGGTAGTACCACCCCAGTTACCTGGCCAGTCGTTACTATGTCTGAATTTTAATACTCCATCAAATAATGATTGTCCTTCTATATACCATATATGAGGGTTGAAAGGAGATTGTATCATATCGGTATCATCACCGCCCCATCCATCGTCATTTCCAGTTCTTGAAGAGCCAATATATCCTATTGTTGTATATTCTGTAGCTCCTGTAATATCAATAGGAGTCAAAGAGAAACTCAGATCATCTAAGTTCATAGTAAAGTCATAATAACCAGAAGCTGTGGTTGTAAATGGTCCAGGATCACTTGTATCGCCTGTATTTACGGATAAAGTGGCTCCATCATTCGTTCCCCATTGTGGTTGCCATGCCCCTTGTTGTTCTAATACTTTAAATTCATTGAGTGCAGGGTCTAATCCAGCAGCAGCCGTAAATCCAAAAAATCCTCTGAAATGGAATATGTTTTCATTATCAGGATCTCTAAAAAGATACGTGTTTTTCGCAGAAATAGCCTCACCATTATTCCAGTCGTCATTGTTGGCCAGACCATCTTTATTTGTATCCACAGCGTTACCTACAAAGAATAGATTTTTTACAGCAAGAATTGAAGCGTATGGTGTAAGAGTCAAAGCTGTTACATTATTAGAAAGTATAGCTTGACCGCCATTGGATCCAATAGATGAAATTATACGTAGTTCAATAGCTCCTTCTTTTTCAGGTTCTATCCCTAATCCTATAGCAAGATTATTAAGTTCTTTTATAGTCCATTTATAAAAACGATCGGTAGTGGTCGCAATTACAGGGTTTTCTAATGTGGTTTCAAAATTTGTGCCTCCCAGACCCGCTTCAATAGTGTAAGTAATAGGTGTATTGATGTTATATGTTGCATCTTCCCAAACTAATGTAAAAACTTGTTCGTCCTCCAATTCTTTGATAAGATTAACAGTTGAATTGGCGGTAACAATCAATGGGCCTTCGGTTTGATTTTCTTGAATAACAAATGTAGGGTCTTCATCTTCTACACATGCATTGAAGCATAGCATAGTAGCAAACACAAACATTAAGATTGATATTTTTTTCATGACTGTATAAATTAGATTTGTAATAGTGTTTTTAGAATCCAGTATTTTGTCCTAGATTAGGGTTGGCAGCTCTGCTGGATGCTGGAACTGGAAATAGTTTAAAATGATCAGGAATAGCAGAACCATTTGGAGCACCACCTTTGTATCTCCAGTTGTAGTTTCCACCAGTATATTTATCATACCTAATTAAATCTTGTCTTCTATGCGCCTCCCAGTATAGT
The DNA here is from genome assembly GCF_002924285.1 of Aquimarina sp. I32.4. NCBI lineage: Bacteria > Pseudomonadati > Bacteroidota > Flavobacteriia > Flavobacteriales > Flavobacteriaceae > Aquimarina > Aquimarina sp. I32.4. Next base: position 12,222 of record NZ_PGUB01000059.1, read on the forward strand.
TCTCTTGCTCTTTCATCTAGTATAAAATCTAATGTAAGTTCTGATTCTATTATATCTCCAGAGTTATCTCCAAATGCTCTTTCTCTAAGGATATTGATATATTCTAAAGCTGTTGCAGGGTTACCGCCACCACCTCTAAGGTGTGCTTCTGCATACATTAAGTATACATCAGCTAGTCTGAATAAAGGAAAATCAGTATCAACAAAACTTACACTTTGCCCAGGTTGACCACTTGATTTTATATTTGAGTACTTGTTTACCAGATATCCTTTAGAAAAATCTGTAAAATCACTACCTATTTCAATAGGTCTATCTACTGGTGCATCTGTATTGGAAGGATCAGAGCTTATATCTTGAGTAACCAAAGTGTTTCTTTTGTCATTCTGAAAAATAGGGTCAGTAACAAATAGCTCAGAGAATTGTTTTCTCGCTCGAAATAAGGTGGTGTATCCTTCGACACCTAGAGAAGCAGGAGTAGGTTTGAATCCATCTGCATTTTGTTGTCCTTGAATGATAATAGAAGCTCCTCCAAAGTTCCTTACGTTTGCACCATCACTTACAATGGGGAAAATGATTTCGGTTTGTGCTCCATTACTATCGTTATCTGCGATAAAGTTGTATAGATAATTAGAGGTTAGTGAATACCCACTATTAATAATTTCTTGACATGCTTGTAAACAATCTGCATAACGACCTTTACCTTTACCCAGATACACTTCAGCATTCAGGTATATTTTTGCTAGAATCATCTTGGCAACACCTTTATTTGCTCGGGCATAGTTTTGACCTGAGTTTACATCCAGAAGATCAGAATCAACAGCAAGAAGTTCTTTTTCTATATAATCAAATAATTGTTGTCCTTTGATTTCTTGAACTCTTATAAACCCTACAGCATCATTTTCTGTAGCAAAAGGAGCCCTACCATATAAATCCAAGAGGTGATAATATGCCAATACTCTAAGTACTCTAGCTTCTGCTCTAAAGGTTTTGATTTCATTTCTGAGATTACCAGAAACACCTCTTTCATCTAGCTTAGCGCTTGTAGTTTGGCGTAAAAATTCATTTGCTAATGAGATTTCAAAAGTTGCTCTAGCCCAAAAACCAAGTACAATTACATTATTTGCATCCCATGAATTTCTTTGAATTTCGCGAATACCAGGATCATTTTCATAACTCCAAATTACTTCATCAGTAGATACATCTTGCATATTAAATAAACCTCGTATGTACTGACTTGTACCAGGATCTATACCTTTTAAGTTAGATTGATCTGGACTTCCACTGGAATTTACATCAAGACCAACTAGAGATAAATTAGCATATACGCCACCCAAAGCTTTTAAGTAATCTTCTTTGGTGTTAAATACATCACTAGCCAGTAAATCATCGTCATCCTCTAATTTTATATCTAAATCCCCTTCACAAGAACTAAAGATACTCAAGGATAGAAATGTGTATAAAAAAATCTTATATAGTTTCATTTCTTAATTTTTTTAGTATTTATAGTTTAACCCAAATAAGAGTGTTCGCCCTCTGGGAAAGATTGTCTTATCAACTCCATTATTTTGAATTTCTGGGTCTAATCCAGAGTAATCTGTGATAATGAATGCATTTTGTACGCCAGTCCATAGACGAAGACTGGATACACCTTTCATAATATTAGTAAGTGTATATCCTAGTGTAATATTATCCATCCTGAGAAAAGACGCATCCTCTATATAGTAATCAGATAGGATTACATCGGGAGTATTTTGAAAATTGGTGTTTACAATAGAAGAAGGAGTATTACTAAATACAGTTCTAAAAGCATTACCTAATTGTGCATTTTTTGAATTGACGTTGTTATATATTTCTCCGCCTATATTTGACCTCATGCTAAAACTAAAATCGAAATTTTTATAGTTTAAATTAGATTGTAGTCCCATAATAAAATCAGGGGTACCTTTACCAGAGATATACCTATCATTGTTGTTAATAATGCCATCATTATTAAGATCGGCATAGGCTCCTTCTATAGGGTTTCCTTGGTCATCATAGATTTGTGCATAAGTAAAAAATGAATAAGGAGCTTCTCCTTGTCTTTGTATCTGTATGGTATTTCCTGTACCTCCATCAATATCAGTAGTTAATATGTCTTGATTGAATGCCAAGTTTCCTATTTCACGATCTATATAAGTGGCATTATAACTTACATTCCAATTAAAATCACTTTTTTGAATTATATTAGCATTAATAGAGAATTCAATACCTTGTGTAGTGAATTTACCAATATTTTGAAATCCTTGATTAGAAAAGTTTGCTGCATCGGGAATAGGAGCTTCAGAAAGTAAATCGTCTGACTCCTTTCTAAATACATCAATAGCACCACTAATTCTGTTTTTAAAGAAACCATAATCTAAACCGATATTGTATTCTGTTATTTTTTCCCACTCTATATTTTCATTTCTAAACTGTGGTTGTACAATATTTATGACGTTGCCATCAAGAATATATTGAGTAAGAGGGCTACTTCTTCTGTATCTTTCTAGATATGCATAGGCTTGATTGATATCTTGTTGTCCTGTTATACCATATCCTAATCGTAATTTTAGGTTACTTAGTACAGTAGAGTTTTTTAAGAAATCCTCTTCACTTATTTGCCACCCAAAAGATGCTGAAGGAAAATATCCCCATCTATTGTTTTTACCAAATCTAGAGGTTCCATCTCTACGTATAGATGCAGATAAAAAGTATTTATCATTGTATTTTAAGTTTGTTCTTGCAAAGTAAGCTAGAAGAACCTGATCAGGATCAATAGTCCTTTCTGGGGCAGACCCTGGATCACGTTGGTTACCAGTTTCAAATCGATCAAAATCAAATTTTTGATAAGAATACCCACCAGTAGCTTCGATGCTTAACCTGCCAAGGGTTTTGGTATAGGTAAGATAAGCATCCAGAAGACGGTTTTTGATTAATAAATCAGTATCTGTCTTAGATCCTAAAAACTCCCCTTGAGTTGTATTGAAACCAAGTGCACTTTGTGTAGAAATTTCTTTGAAGCGGTCAGTTTCACTGTCATCCAATCCCAAGTTTACAATAGCTCTTAAGTCAGGGAAAAAGTGTAGTTGGTAATCGAGTTTGATGTTTCCAAAATACCTTCTTACGTTGGCAATTTCTCTAGTTTGTAATAATTCTGCCAATGGGTTTCTTTGTACATTACCAGAAGCAAACCCAGTAGTTGCATCTCTATATTCAAAAAAACCATCATATGGAGAGTTTACATCAAATACTGGTTGTGTAGGATCAAATGTGATAGCTGATCCTTCTACTCCTGGGGCAAAACGATTTTTTTCAAAATTCAGATTGGCATTAACATCGATTTTAAGATGATTGTCAAATAACTTTGGGTTTAGAGAAAGAGAAGTAGTTGTTCTTTCAAACTTAGAAGTCTTTCTAAGACCTTCTTGATCTGCTCTTCCTATAGATATTCTTGTTGGTAATGCATCCATAAGAGAACCGCTTACAGATAGATTGTGATCTGTAGAAAAGGCAGTTCTGTATATTTCATCTTGCCAATCTGTATTGGTTGTACCTAGTTGAGCAACTCTTGCTGGTAAGTTTTTGGCTATAAATGCTCTATACTCATCAGCAGAAAAGACATCTACAGTTTCGTTAGCACGAGTTACACTAGTTTTAGAATTTAAGCTAATTTGTAATTTCTTTTTTCCTTTTTTGGTAGTAATTATAATAACACCATTTGCACCACGATTACCATATATAGCTGCGGCAGATGCATCTTTTAGTATAGAAAAAGATTCGATATCATTTGGGTTGATTGCAGAGAGAATAGATCTAGAACCGTTGGCTAAATCCCCTGAGTCATTTAGAGGAAGTCCATCTATAACAATCAAAGGGTCATTTGAAGCATTAAGAGATGCTCCTCCTCTAATCCTTATTTCTGAACTAGCGGCAGGCCCTCCATTGGTGTTAATAGATACTCCTGCAATTTTACCGTTGAATAAGTTTTCTGCAGTAATGTTGTTACCAGTATTAAAATCTTTTGCAGTAATAAGAGCTACAGATCCTGTAAGGTCTTTTTTTCTAGAAGAACCATAACCAACTACTACTACTTGTTCAAGTTCTGCAGCATCTTCTTCTAGAGCAATATCAAGAGAAGTTTGGCCGTTATAAGGTATTTCCTGAGCTACAAATCCAACATAGGAAAACACAATAATATCTCCAGTATTGATATTAGATAATGAATAGGCTCCATCAAAATCAGAACTTGTTCCATTGGTAGATTCTTTAACAATGATATTTACACCAGGAATGGGGTGACCATTTCCTGCATCAGTAATTGTTCCCTCAACAACTGACTGTGCAAAAAAGCTCATTGGTAAGAACCACAATAAAAACAATGCGCTTTTGGTAAATGTTTTCATATAAATTAAATTAGTTTTTGATTGTTTTACGTCTTATATTCTCGCTTTCTGCAACCAAAGTATGTAAATTTTGAGTTAAATTTTCATCAATTTGTAGTCAGAATCTTACGCAAACGTTTGCGTGTGGAAAACTTTTGAAATTCTATTAAAATTTTAAGTATTATTCTGGACATATAGCATATTTTGATGCTTAAATTTGGTTTTTGATAAATAGAAAATACTTGACAAGTATGTTGTAATGATCTAAAAAATGTTGTTTTTTTAGTTTATTTCATAAGAAGGAATAAAAACAGGTAAGGAAAAATAAATGAAACAAAAAGTTACATTAAAACAAATAGCAAAGGAATTGGATGTTTCTATTTCCACAGTATCAAAAGCATTAAAAGATAGTACAGAAATAAGCTTAGACACCCGGCAAAAGGTAAAAGCTTTTGCTAAATTATATAATTACAAACCTAATAATATAGCGTTAAGCCTTAAGAATAGAAAAACAAAGACAATTGGTGTGATTATACCAGAGATAGTACATCATTTTTTTACAACTGTAATCGGAGGGGTGGAGAAGGTAGCCAATGAAAAAGGATATAATGTTATTATTTGTTCTTCTAATAATTCTTTTGATAAAGAGGTGATTAATATGGAAATGCTAGCAAGTGGTAGTGCTGATGGGTTTATTTTGTCTGTAGCCAAAGAAACACAACTCAAAAAAGATTATCATCATATTCAGGAAACTATGAGTCAAGGCATGCCTGTTGTTCTTTTTGATAGGATTATTGATGAGATAGTCTGTGACAAAGTGATTATCGATGATGCAAAAGGGGCTCAAATGGCAACAAATCACTTGTTGTCTATAGGATGTAGAAATATTGTGATTATCACTACAGTAGATTATATAAGTGTAGGGAAATTAAGAACAAATGGATACTTACGAGCACTTAGAGCATATGATATACCAGAAAGAGAAGAGTTTATTCTTAAAATAGAAGATGTAGGTAATTGCGAAGCAGAGATTTCTGAATTTTTATTAAATAAAGATATTGATGCAGTTTTTGCTGTGAATGAATTATTTGCAGTAACAGCTACTAAAGTTCTGAGTGAACAAGGGAAAACTGTACCCAATGATGTTGCAATTATTGGGTTTACAGATGGAATTTTATCCAAACATTTTATTCCTAGTTTAACTACTATTAGTCAGCATGGAGAAGATATGGGGATACGGGCTGCCAAGCTTTTAATTGATAAATTAGAATGCGATGATGCTGGAGCAGAAGAGTATAGAACTGTTATTATTGATACAAGCTTAGTAGAAAGAAAATCTACAAAAAAATAATCTCAAATCTTTTTAATTAAAAAATTATAATATCTTTGACCCCGATCAAAACTTATATTCTCACTTTCTACATAAAATAAGTTTTGATAAGTCATGCGCTTATCAGTGTAATTATTAAACATTCACTATAATGAACAAGCGTACATTAGGATTCTGGGAAATCTGGAACATGAGTTTCGGTTTTTTAGGAATTCAATTCGGTTTTGCTTTGCAAGGCGGATTTATGTCTCGAATATTCCAAACATTAGGAGCAGAAAAAGATGCGATACCTTTATTGTGGATTGCAGCGCCATTAACAGGACTTTTAGTGCAACCTATAATCGGATACCTAAGTGATCGTACTTGGAGTGCCAAATGGGGGCGTCGTAGACCTTACTTTTTGATAGGTGCTATATTGAGTTCTTTGGCTTTGTTTATAGTACCACATTCTCCTTTTTTATGGGTTGCTGCGGGACTTTTATGGATTTTAGATGCCTCTATTAATATTTCTATGGAACCTTTTAGAGCTTTGGTAGCAGATAAATTACCAGAATCTCAACGGTCATACGGTTTTGTAACTCAGACATTGATAATTGGTATTGGTACCTGGGTAGCTAGTAATTTGCCTTGGGTTATTTCTAAAATGGGAGTAAGCGATGCTGCACCTACAGGAGTTATTCCTATGTCTGTAAAAATAGCTTTTGCTATTGGTGCTTTTCTTTTTCTGGCTAGTATCTTATATACTGTATTTACTACTTCTGAATATCCTCCAGAAGATATGGAGGAGTTTGAAAAAGAGAAAAAGAAAAAAAATCAATTCATTCCTGATATATTGAATAATATTGGCAGTATGCCAGTTACTATGAAAAAATTAGGGTTAGTTCAGTTTTTTAGCTGGTTTGCCTTTTTTACTATGTGGAGTTTGGCAAACCCAGCATTGACAGAGCATGTGTTTAAGACACCAGCTCCCATAGAATCTGAATATAATATGACTGTGACTGAATCTGCTTTGGCATTTGAAAAAGCAAATACAGCATTTCAAAAATCATCTAACGAGGTAGGTAGGTATATGGGAACCTATGGGTTGTCGTCTATGGCATTCGCATTGTTACTTACTTTTTATACTTCGAGAAAGAGAATTAATAGAAAATGGATTCATCTATTTGCTCTCATCTTGGGAGGAGTAGGATTTATTTCTATGTATTTTGTCCTTTTACCAGAGTGGTTGTTTCTTTCTTTTACATTAATAGGTTTTGCTTGGGGGAGTATTTTGTCTATGCCTTATGCTATGCTCTCTAGTTCTGTTGATCCCAAAAAAATGGGAGTTATCATGGGGATATTCAATATGTTTATTGTACTGCCACAAATTATAGCTGCGCTAGGGGGGGTTAATGTCGCGTATAAAATTATAGGAGATGAAACAATTAACGCAATGTTGATAGCTGGAATAAGCCTAATCATCGCTGGTCTTTGCAATCTACTTATAACCAATAAAAACGCAATAACATATAACCCTAAAGAAGCATAGCATAATGAGAAAAGCATTTATATTCGATCTTGACGGTGTTATTGTAGATACCGCAAAATATCATTTTTTAGCATGGAAAAGCCTAGCAAATAGTTTAGGTATTCATTTTACTACAGAACAGAATGAGCAGTTAAAAGGAGTAAGTAGGATACAGTCTTTGAAAAAAATTCTGGAATGGGGTAATAAAACCATATCAGAAAAAGAGTTTACGCAATTAATGGCTGTTAAAAACGAAGAGTATCTAGCATATATATCAAAGATGGGAGTCAATGAGATTTTACAAGATGTTCCTAGAGTATTGGATTATTTGATATCAGAAAAGCAAGCAGTAGGTTTAGGTTCAGCTAGTAAAAATGCAAGGATCATACTAAAAAGAGTATCACTTTATGATAGGTTTGATACAATTGTAGACGGAACAAATGTTTCTAAGGCAAAACCTGATCCCGAAGTATTTTTATTGGCAGCAAAAGACTTAGGAGTTTCTACCAAGAATAGTATTGTGTTTGAAGATTCTGTAGCAGGAATCGAGGCCGCAAATACTGCAGGGATGATTAGTATTGGTATTGGTGACAAAAAGATCTTACACAAAGCAGATTACATTTTTACAGATTTCACAGAAATAAAAGAAGAATTTATAAATCAGTTGATCAAAAACGACTGAGATTTAAGGTGCTATATAAAGAGATTGTTTAGAGAAAACTTTGATAAAAAGAAGAAAGACAATTCTATAGAGTGACTTAGTATGAATAAAAAATAACAGATGAATCAGGATTATATAAAGCCAGATAACTGGTCAATTATTGAAGAAGGGTTTGATGCAGAGAAAGTTAAATCTTCTGAAAGCCTTTTTAGTTTAGGAAATGGAGCAATGGGACAACGCGCTAATTTTGAAGAAGCGTATTCAGGAGATACTTTTCAAGGAAGTTATATTGCAGGGGTGTATTATCCCGATAAGACCAGAGTAGGGTGGTGGAAAAATGGTTACCCAGAGTATTTTGCCAAGGTGCTTAATGCGCCAAATTGGATTGGTATTAATGTAAATGTAAATGGTGAAAACCTAGATCTGCATACATGTACATCGATCACCGATTTTAGGAGAGAATTAAATATGAAGGAAGGTTGGTATCAACGCTCTTTTAATGCAGTCTTGTCTAATTCTATAGAAGTATCAGTAAAATCTACTCGTTTTTTATCCTTAGAGATAGATGAGATAGGCGCTATTCGATATGAGGTAACCCCGATAAATAAAGATGCTACCATAGAATTTATGCCTTATCTTGATTCGGGGATTACAAATGAAGATACAAATTGGGATGATAAATTTTGGGATACGTATGATCTTGCCCACAATAAGAATTCTGGATATATCCTTTCTAAAACTATGAAAACTGATTTTCATGTATGTACAGCAATGTTAAATCATATTTTTGTAGATGGAAAACAACAAAAAGTACACCCTAAAACAGAAATAAATGGTACGTATGTGAATCTAAAATATTCTGTGAAATCTTCTAAAGGAACAACCGCTAGTATTATAAAATATGGTGGATATACGGTATCTTCTAAACATAGAGAAAGTGATTTAGAATACACAAGCTCTGGACTACTTCAAAAAGCTTCAGAGTTAGGGTTTGATACTCTATTAGAGAAACAGAAAAAAGCTTGGGCAACAATATGGGATATGTCTGATATTGTCATCAAAGGAGATGTAAAGGCACAGCAGGGGATACGATTTAATATTTTTCAATTAAATCAAACATACCTAGGTAAGGATGCTAGATTAAATATTGGACCTAAAGGATTTACTGGTGAAAAGTATGGGGGGAGTACTTATTGGGATACAGAAGCATATTGTATTCCGTTTTATATGGCTACCAAAAATCAAGAAGTTGCTAGAAATTTGTTGACATATCGCTATCATCACTTGGATAAAGCTATTGAGAATGCTAAAAAACTAGGCTTCATTAATGGAGCAGCACTGTATCCAATGGTAACCATGAATGGTGAAGAATGTCATAATGAATGGGAAATCACTTTTGAAGAAATACACCGTAATGGCGCAATGATTTTTGCGATCTATAATTATGTAAGATATACAGGAGATTATAGATATATACCAGAAAAAGGGCTAGAAGTAATGATTGCAATTGCTCGTTTTTGGCATCAGAGAGCAACATTTTCTACTGATAAAAATAAATATGTAATTCTTGGGGTTACTGGACCCAATGAATACGAAAATAACATCAATAATAATTGGTATACTAATTACTTGGCAAAATGGTGTATTGAATATTGTGTTAAAAATATAGATACCGTAAAAGAAACATATCAAGAAGACTATGATAGAATTATAAAAAAAACAAATATAAGTCAGTCGGAAATTCAAGCTATGGTAGAGGTTGCTGAGAAGATGTATTTTCCGTATTCAGAGAAATACGAGGTATACTTGCAACAAGATGGATTTCTTGATAAAGAATTAATTACGGTAAAAGATCTAGATGTATCACAACGACCCATTAATCAAAAGTGGAGTTGGGATCGTATATTACGTTCACCTTATATAAAACAAGCCGATGTACTACAAGGGTTTTATATGTTTGAAGATAAGTTTACCAAAGAAGATATAGAGCGTCATTTTGATTTTTATGAGCCATTTACGGTACATGAATCTTCACTTTCTCCATGTGTACACAGTATTCTGGCTGCTACATTAGATAGAATGGATCAAGCATATGAATTTTATCTTAGAACATCAAGGCTTGATCTTGATGATTATAATAAAGAGGTTGAGGAGGGATTGCATATTACAAGTATGGCAGGAACATGGATGAGTATTGTTGAAGGTTTTGGAGGACTTAGAGTAAAAGATAATAAACTGTCTTTTGCTCCAAAAATACCTAAAGAGTGGGATGGGTATGCTTTTAATGTAAATTATAGAAACCAAATTCTCAAGGTCGATGTCTCTCAAGAGGGCACTTCTTTTAGCCTAGAAGGAGATCAGGAATTGCTAATCTACGTACATGATAAAGAGCTTAAAATCTCTCCTAATAATCAGGTAACGGTTTAATACAAACTAGTGATTAAAAAATAAGTGTAACGACAGAAAATTTTGAACCAATGAAAAAAGTAATACTAGGGCTTGCTTCGGCTATACTTTTGTTTTCTTGTGGGAAAACAAAAAAAGAAGAAGCAGTAAACAAACAAGAGATAAAGGTTGAGAAAGAAGTAAAAAAAGAGGTGCTTCAACCAATCGATAATACAGTGATAGAAAATGCAGTCATTTATGAAGTAAATATTCGTCAATATTCTGAAGAAGGTAGTTTTAATGCATTTACCAAAGATATTCCTGTTTTGAAACAAATGGGAGTCAAGATAGTGTGGGTTATGCCAATTTATCCGATTTCTAAGACCAAAAGCAAAGGGTCACTAGGAAGTTATTATGCAATATCAGATTATACTACAGTCAATCCTGAGTTTGGTACTATTGAAGATTTTAGAGAGTTAGTGAAAACTGCTCATGATAATGGGATTTATGTCATTTTAGATTGGGTAGCAAATCATACAGGGTGGGATCATATATGGTTAAAAGAACACCCAGAATATTATACCAAAGATAAAGATGGTAATATAACACATACTGTTGATACAGACTGGACCGATGTAGCTGACCTTAATTATAATAATCAAGAGATGCGGGAGCAGATGAAAGAGGATATGATCTACTGGTTACAAGAAGAGGGAATAGATGGTTTTAGGTGTGATGTTGCAGGAATGGTTCCTACTGATTTCTGGAACAATACAGTACGAGAACTTAAGAAGATAAAGCCTGTATTTATGCTAGCAGAAGGATGGGAACCAGAATTGTTGAAAACTGCTTTTGATATGGGGTATGGATGGGATACTCATCATAAGATGAATGATATTGCTCAAGGAAAAGCAGATGTTAGCCAATGGGATAAAAGGATGATCCAAATAGATTCTATGTATGCAAAGGATAATATCTTAATGAATTTTACATCTAATCATGATGAAAATTCATGGAATGGAACAGTACAGGAGAGAATGGGAGAGGCCAAAGAGATGTTTGCTGTACTCTCATATCTTACTCCAGGTATGCCTTTGATTTATTCAGGGCAAGAATATGATATGAATAAGCGTTTATTGTTTTTTGAGAAAGATACTATTAAGAAAGAAAAAGGAGTGTTTTTTCCTTTGTATGAAAAGTTAGGTAAACTAAAAAATATAAATCCAGCACTACATACTGGAAAGAATGCAGCAGCCTATAAAAGAATTCAAACATCTGATGATATCAAAATTTTGGCATTTGCGAGGAACAAAAAAGAACATAACATACTTTTTATAGCAAATATGACAAAAGATGCAATATCGTTTAATGTAGAATATACAGGTAAGTTTAAAGATTATTTCTCAGGAGAAATGATAGAAATAGCACCTGATAATGTTTATGAATTTAAACCGTGGCAGTATATGGTTTTGGTTAAATAATAATCAAAACAAGTGTTAATTTGTAAAACGATCTGTTGAAACAGATCGTTTTTGTTTACATATTATTTATAAAAATAAAGAGTTTATAGATCAGTATTTTTTTATAAAACGGTTTTATTCTTGAAAATATTTCATGAAAACGTGTTAAAAACGTGCATTTTACTTTTGTAAGTGCCTAATTTATCAACCGAAAACGTTTTAGTTTTTTTGCAAATTAGGTTATTACTATCAATAACGATAGATTTGACTCAATGGCAAAAAAAGTTGAAAATATAGCGGTGCTAACTTCTGGTGGAGATGCTCCGGGGATGAATGCCGCGATTCGTGCGGTTGTTCGTGCATGTAGTTACTATAAGGTAAAATGTTATGGTATTTATAAAGGGTATGAAGGTCTTATTAATAACGAGATCGAAGAGTTAAACGCTCGTTCTGTACGTAATATTATAAATAAAGGAGGAACTTTTCTTAAATCTGCTCGTTCTAAAGAATTTAGAACTATTGAAGGAAGACAGAAAGCATATAATAACCTTATAAAAAATAATATTGATGCACTTGTTGTTATAGGTGGAGATGGAAGTTTTACTGGTGCATTGAAATTATCTGAAGAGTTTAATTTTCCAGTAGTAGGTATTCCAGGAACTATAGATAATGATATCAATGGAACAGATTATACCATAGGGTATGATACCGCTCTGAATACTGTAGTAGAAGCCATTGATAAAATAAGAGATACTGCAAGTTCTCATAATCGATTATTTCTTATAGAGGTGATGGGTAGAGATGCAGGAGATATAGCTTTGAATGCTGGAATAGGAGCAGGAGCAGAAGAAATATTGATACCAGAAGAAAATATGGGAGTAGAACGACTTCTGGATTCATTAAAGAAAAGTAAAAAGACAGGAAAAACCTCTAGTATTATAGTTGTTGCAGAAGGCGATAAATCAGGAAAAAATATTTTTGAGCTGGGTGAATATGTCGAGGAGAATCTAGATGATTATGAGGTAAGAGTATCCGTTTTAGGACATATTCAAAGAGGAGGCCCCCCTAGTTGCTTTGATAGAGTGTTAGCAAGTAAATTAGGCGTAGGAGCTGTAGAAACATTATTAGAAGGTAGAAGTGAAGTAATGATTGGAATCGTACATAAAGTAGTCTCGGTTGTACCACTTAAAACCGCATTAGATAAGAGATTACAAAAGCACGATAGATTAATAAAAGTAGCCGATATTACTTCGGTATAATATAACCACAGTCAGTATAAATTAAAACAACTAAATTTTTAAATATGAGTACGTTAAAAATTGGAATTAACGGTTTCGGAAGAATTGGTAGAATTGCTTTTAGAATTGCTTCTAAACGTGATAATGTAGAAATAGTAGCAATTAATGATTTATTAGATGTAGAGCATTTAGCATACTTATTAGAATATGATTCTGTGCATGGAAAATTTGATGAATCAATTGAGGTAAGCAATGGTAATCTTGTTGTTGCTGGAAGAGAAATTCGTGTAACAGCAGAACGTAATCCAGAAGACCTAAAATGGGATGCTGTTGGAGTAGATGTTGTTATGGATTGTACAGGAATTTTTACAACATTGGATTCTGCAGATGCGCACTTAAAAGCAGGTGCTAAAAAAGTGGTTATTTCTGCACCATCAAAAGATGCTCCTATGTTTGTGATGGGAGTAAATCATACAGATGTTAAAGCTACCGATACTATTGTTTCTAATGCTTCATGTACTACAAATTGTTTAGCTCCTTTGGCTAAAGTTATTGATGATAATTTTGGAATAGAAGAAGGATTGATGACAACAGTACACGCTGCTACTGCCACGCAAGCAACAGTTGATTCTCCTTCTAGAAAAAACTATAGACTAGGGCGTAGTGCATTAAATAATATTATTCCTTCTACTACTGGAGCAGCAGTAGCGGTTACCAAAGTGATTCCTGCTTTGAAAGGAAAATTAACAGGAATGGCATTTAGAGTTCCTACAGCAGATGTTTCTGTAGTAGATCTTACTGTAAAGACTAAAAAATCGGTGTCTTATGAAGAGCTTAAGGCAGTGGTAAAGAAAGCTTCAGAGAATGAATTAAAAGGTATTTTAGGATATACTGAAGAGGCTGTAGTTTCTCAAGACTTTGTAGGAGAATCTCAAACTTCTGTTTTTGATGCTAATGCGGGAATTTCACTTAATGATAATTTCTTCAAATTAGTATCATGGTATGATAATGAATATGGATACTCTTCTAAGTTAGTTGATTTGTCAATTCACGTAGGAAATTTATAAAATTTAGATATAGTTATGTCAGCTTGAGTTTGTCGAAGGTTTATTTTGATAAATAAAAATTTTCAACAAGCTCAATCGTCTGACTTTCAAAATATTTTTAAGAGTATTGTATATACTCTATGCTAACAACAAACAAAATTATAAATGATTTTATTAGCAGACGGCGGTTCTACCAAATGTGATTGGATTCTTCTTGATGATTCAGGAGAAATCGTTTTTAAAACTCGTACAGAAGGATTAAACCCCGCTGTATTTGAGAAATCTTTGCTAGAGGAAAGAATAAATAAAAACGAAGAGCTTTATGCATATCGAGATAAGGTTGATATCGTAAACTTTTACGGGGCAGGGTGTGGTACTATAAAACCTACGATGGTATTAAAAAAAGTCTTTGAAGAGTTTTTTGTTAATGCTAATGAGATTGTAGTCAAAGAGGATATGGTTGCGGCGGTATATGCTGCTACTACAGAACCAGGAATTGTATGTATATTAGGTACAGGTTCTAATAGCTGTTATTTTGATGGCGATGATATTCATATGTCTGTAGATTCTCTAGGATATATTCTTATGGATGAGGCAAGTGGAAATCACTTCGGGAAAAGATTGATACGTGATTATTATTATAAGAGAATGCCACCAGATGTAGCATCAGAGTTTGAAAAACAGTTTGACCTCTCATCAGATGCTATAAAGGAAAATTTATATAAAAAAGAGAACCCTAATACATACTTGGCATCTTTTGCAGAGTTTATTTTTACTAGTGAGCGTAATGGGTATTTTTATAAAATTATTACTGAAGGTATTCAGGAGTTTATAGAAACTAGAGTGTTGTGCTTTCCTGAAGCTCAGAATGTTCCTGTGCATTTTATAGGATCCATAGCTCATTTTAGCGAAGATATTATAAGAGCAGCAGTTTGGCCATACCACCTTACAGTAGGTAATATTGTAAGAAGACCTATTGACGGAATTATTGATTATTACCGTAATGAAGTAATTAAAAAAAAAACTAAGGTGATATAATACTACTATATAAATAAGATAGAATTAAGCCAATGCTTGCTTAATTAGATCCAATGCTTTTTTTGAATATGTAATTTTTAGAGCGGATTCATGTCCTTTCTCAGACATTTTATGCCATGTTTTTTGTAGAATAGAGATTACCTTATCATCAGTATGTTTTAACAAAAAATCTTCGTAATAAAAAGCGAGAAAAACTAAGCATATTACATCTTCAAGAGTTTGAGTATCTGCATCTTTTTTTAATTTTTTCTTTTGAATTAAAAAAGAAACTCTATCAATTGTTTCTATATCATATCCTATTTGAGTAAGAATTTCTGAAGCTTTTGAAGCATGAAATTTCTTTAATTCTTCTCTCCATTTTAGATACCCGATGCGATCCATAGGGTAGCTATTTCTTGGTATTTCCCATCTGCAAATATGTTGAGATCTAGCAGCAAGTTTAAGAGCTTCTGAGGCATTTGGGTCAAATTGTTCTAGGGTAGTAGTCATTCGCTGTCCATAGATTAACTCTTTGGCTACTATTTCATTATTTATTTCTTCTTTATTTGGGTCTTCAGTATTAGCCTTATCAATATTTGCATAAGCTCTAATTAATTTATCTATAGACATAAATGGATTGTTTTATAAGGAAACAAATGTAGAATTTTTATAGTACTAAACATAATATTGTATTTTGAATTCATACTTACTCGATTAATAATGTAGTAATACAACAATTGTTAATACATATGTGAAAAAGTATTCTTTGCTCGTAATTTTTTGGTTGTTTTTAAACTTAATTTTACAGTTGTATTTGATACACTTATACAGAGCTATTATTTGATGTAAAAAGTTTAAGAAAAAGGAATTACTAGCATGACAGAATATGTACTTCTAACAGATGATCAGAGTTACTTTGTTGAATATCTCATCGGAGAATTAGTATTGTCTAATAGTATTAGTGAAGCAATGAAATTTAATGATGAGCATCTTGCTCAAAGGTTCAAGAAAATGTTACATAGTTCTTGTGAATTAATAACTAGTGTAAATACTTATATAGGATAAAAGATAAGTATTCTATGCTTATTATTTATCCGCGAATCAACCTGAATATGTAATCAAGTTCAGGATCTTTTCCCTTAATCAAATCATCTAGCGTAAATATGATATGTTTATCAGGTGGTATTCCTAATCCTTTGGCGATAGTTGTATCTTTTACATAATGACTGATTTTTTCCATAGGTAATACCATACTTATTTTAGAATTAGGTAATTCATAATATATGATAAACCCTCCGTTATGAGTATAATATCCCCCTCCAGTTTCTTCTCCTATTAATGTTGTTTTAGGGTTGTTTTTAACATTCAAAGCAAATGTAGCACCAGCGCCAAATGTAGTACCACCAGCCAAAACATAGATGTTTCCTTGAAATCGATTTCTATCAGGAACCATAATTACTTCCATATCATCAAAATCAAGTTTCCATCCATCATATATAGGGTGATGATAAAATTTATCTTTTAAGAATTCTTTTTCATTCAAAAATGTTTGAGTGGCGTATTTCCGTTCAGGAACAGAGAGTGATGCAACATACTCACTAGTAAATTGTTTGAATGTAGAGTTGGTAATAAAAGAATACAGATGTACAGCATTAGACCTGAACCCTCCTTCATTATGCCTAATATCAATAACAAGATTTTTGATTTTCTTTTTATTAATTTCTTTAAAAATAGTCAATAGCTTTGATTTAAATAATCTAATATCACTTTTAAACGAATTAATTACTAATACAGCTGTGTTTAACTCTTCGTTATAATGTACAAAAGGGGTTTTACTAGCGATATAGGTATTAAAAAAATCAAAACCATTTTCTTTACTGTGATATTTAGCAAAATAAGAATTACGTTTTGTGTTTCTATGTTTAACTTTTATGAAAGACTCAGCAGCAATCGTATTACTTTTTGTAACTCCGTTGGGTTCTGTGTAATCGATATCGAATTGTTTAGAAATACCGTATTCATATCCATAAAGCAGTCCAAATTTTAATTCTATGTCTCTATATTTTTTGGTGAGATTATGCCCATCACAAGGAACATATTTTTTTAAGTTGTCTAAGACTATAGAAGCTTTTTCTCCATTAATTGTGTTTATTTTTGATCCAATTGGGATTCCATAATCATTGGTGTCTGTATATAGATCGGTATGTATTACTTTTAAAATTAATGGAAAATAATATTGATCAGTTTTTATAGAGTTAGGTGCAAACAATAAAAGATGACCATCCTTAATTTTATCTGTGACAGTAAGCATCTTTTTATATAAATCTATATCCGATTGTTTTGAGGTAATAGACCCTTTTGTAGTATTAAAAATATAATTTAGAGAATCATTGTCAATGTATTCATATAGATTTGGGTGCCCATTTTTGAGTATGTTTTCAAAAATCTCAAAATCTTCTCTACTAGATAGAGAATCCATTGGTTTTTGAGCATAGAGCACACAATTGAATATGCAAAAAAGTACAATAGACTGTATTTTTTTCATTTTATAACTTTTGAAAAGGTACTATAATTGACTGATTAAGATTGGTAACTGTTGCAATCTTCTGTTTTTCCCAGATGTAAAAGTAATAAAATTGTGAAACGAATTCAGATATTGATACGTATTTAATTATAGAACTGATTTAAACTTTTTTTTGAATTGTAAAAACGGGCTGCCGATATTTGCGTTACGACACGTAAATTATTTAAAAGCAGCCTATTATGTACAGCGTACTAGACAAATATACAATAGAAATGGAAATAATTCCACACATACCATTAGCCAAGCGAGGGTT
>NZ_PGUB01000060.1:0-29604 GCF_002924285.1 Aquimarina sp. I32.4
AGGGGTAAGTCAAGAGTTTACTCATGTTGCTACACCAGAGGAAAATGCACATGTAGAAGCTTATCATGGAATACTTAAAAAAGAAGTCTTTCAACGATTTGAGTATAGAACATTTGGAGAGATTCAACAAATACTAAAAAGATATGTGGTTTTCTATAACAACGTAAGGCATCATGGACTATTGGGAAGAATAACTCCTATGGAAAAATGGAACAAAGACAAACACTTAATTTTAATGAAAAATAGAGTAGCATAATTAATAATCCAAATTTAAAAGATTACTCTTGTTTTATAGGGGTCAAAACACCGAAGTATAAGACACATTGGGATTGTCCATTTTTATTTCATTGAGAATAGCACTCTTTAGATCGTCAATATCAAAAGCCCTTGTAATTTTAACTATTACTTCTTTCATCGGTTTAATTACGGAATAAATTTCTTCGATCGTTAACCATTAATTCTATTGTTCTAGAAGCTTCTTTTGAAAAACCTCTAATCATTCCATCAATTAATAATACACTAGGATTCCATTCATTAAGGAATTCAAAAGCATTTTCGTGTTCTAGAAATGGCACATTTTCATTATTAAATCTATTGGATATAAACATTTCAACGTGTTTTTGTTGACTAATGTTTAAGTCATTGAAATTTTGTTTAGAATCCATCTTATTTAGATTTTAAGGTTCTTAACTCATTTTAATTTGCTCAACTTGTTTTTATAATTGATTAGAGCATGAAGTATTAATTTAACTCCATAAAGGCTCATTCTGCCATTTAGGTTTCATTCCAAGAGCATCCGGATCAACATTAGGGTATTTTTTAAACAAAGTATCTAATTTTGAAGTAAAGGTATTGCCAGACTGTACTGTATTTAGTAAATATTTCATTAAACACAGGTGTACATATAGTTTATTAAATTGTCTTGGTACATTTTCTATTTCAAGTATCCAGGGATTAGGAGGTTTTGGTAACAATTTTGGAGCTCCAGGTAAATTTCTGTTCCAAAGCCTTGAATGATGTGCACAATAATTTCGTATTTGCGCTATAGATTGTAACCAACTAGGTAGAAAGGTATGATTTACTGCTCCATATTCTTGTGCAATCTTATCCTTAGCTTTTACAGTGTTTTTTAGATTCCCATATAGTTTAGATAAGGCACCGAAACTGGTTTGTTCTAGAGATTTCCATGCAGGAGGAAAGCGTAGGTCATCTTTATGCTTTTTTCTATGATTTTTAATAGTTGGGTCTTTGGAGCGCGATAATTCTTCCTCAAGATTAGAAAGTGTTTTCACAAGTGCCATACTATCGGTAAATAAATCAAAGTTTTGAAACCACCAAGGGTCTACTTCATGAGATAGATAATAAATTAGTTTGGTTCTTAGGCTTATTTCTATTTTTTCGATAACATCAAAAAGAAGAATTCGTAATTCTCTATCAAAAACTATAAAGCGCAATAACGTCTGGAAAACGGCTGTTTTCTTTAAAAAGGTGTTGCTCCTTGTTATATTGCATAGAATGCCAATATTCGCCTAATCTATAATAACTTATATGAGAAAGGTAATGTTCAGCATTGTCTTCGGGAGTAATATTTAGACCTCTATCTTTAAGTTTTTGTATTTGTTCTTGTATGGTGGTTGGTTCTTTTTTAAACATATTAGTGGTAAAATAAGTATGTAATTTTAAAACAGAAAGGTCTATAAAGCAAAAGACACACCCTGGGACGCTGTTCTAATGGGTAGCGTGGTGTGTACTGTTACTGCAAAGATATACTTTTTGTGTCTTTCTCTATGTTTTTTTAACATTTTTATTTATCTATTAATGTAAATCTAACAGATTATCTGCGCTTTTTCTAGATTTCTTCTTCACGCAATAAATCTCTAGCGTAATCTACCGGCATACAGCAAATATTACCAAAAGAATCCTCCCCATTAGCTTGTAATTCGTATACATTAATGAAATTATGATAGGCTTTAATCGTTATTAGACTATTCTTTGCTTCTAACAATGTTCTGTACGAAGATGTTCGATATTCTTCGGCAAAGATATTATTTACATATTCTTTAAACACATGATCTGATACAGAAACTTCTTTGTCAAGATTTGACCAAAATTCTTTACTCTCCTTCTTAGAGTTCCTTTTGTCAAACAAATTTCTTAATTCACCTTTTTTATGTGCACTATAATCATGTTGATTTGTTGGAGGGTTGACACTTAATGAATCTCCATTTTCATCTGGTTGACATAACCAGAAACCTTTTTTCAGTTTACAGCCTCTAAAAAAAAGAAATAAACCTTATATTATTCAATCCATATATTACAATATACTTTTTAACTCCTTATATATAGGGTCTTGTTCGATCATTTTTAGGAGTTGTCTTTTTGCTTCGAATTTCTTTTTTCTAGCATATCCTTCTGAATACCCTGTGATTTTTGAAATTTCTTTCATTGATCTTCCTTCAAAAAAAAGAGATAATAGTTTTTTGTTGCCAGAACTTAGTTTTTGAAAGTATTTTCTATAGAGATGTTCTCGTTCTTGATTTTCAATATCGTTTATTAAAGAGTCATCGGTACCTTTTTCAAAACGATATTGTTCATTATCATAAGTTATTTTTTTCTTTTTTTTCAATCGATTTCTCCATAAATTTTTACAAATACCATAAAAATAGGTTTTTACAGGAACTTTTAATTCCAAAAGACCCGATCCTAGTTTTTGATATAATACAACCAAGGCATCCTGAAAAACATCTTCAACATCTTCAGGGTTTCCACAATTGTTAAGAATATATCCTTGTATGTATCGTATGTTTTCTTTGTAGAAACTAGTTAATACTTTTTCGTCCCCTTCAATGATTCCAGTTATGATTACTTGATCTTTATTTATCATCGTAGTTAAGTCGTTTGTATCTTTTTCAGATTTGGGGTAAACTCGTCATCTGCTATCACTCACTAGCTGTTACGGTACAAACATAAAACGTCTGCGGGAGATGGCCTTACAGATATCTGTAATTGGACCTCTTTTTTTAGGAAAAATCAGGAATTTAACACTAATAGGATTAATTTTTCAAAGAAATGACATATAAATGACACAAAATTAGGGGATGAAAATAAATGCTTTATTTTATTGATACTATAATAATCCTAAATCTTTTACAACTGCCACCAAATGAGTTGTGTTTTTGGCTTTGAAAACATCAAAAAGGTTACTTACTCTTTTATCAATAGAGCTTTCACTATTTGGAGATATGTTTTGCTTTTTAAGTTTGATTCTGATTTCTTTTTTTGTGAATCCATTTGCTAATTCTTCCAGAAGTATTATATCTAAATCATCTAGGTGAATTATGTTGTTTGTAGCAGCATTATCGGTTAGTTCTGGGGGGAGCATGATATTACCTTGATAGACGCCGTTTACACATGCTATTAACTCTGTTACTGCTTGTTGGCCTTTGCAAACATATCCATTGATATTGAATCTATCAAAGAGCATATTGATTTTATCAAGTCTATCTTCTTGAGAATACACAATCACTTTGATGTCAGGTTGTAAAGCTCTGATGTCTTTAATCAGATCGATACCCGATATTATTGTTTGAATAGTATCATCTTGCTTAAAAGAAAGGTCTGTGATTAATAACTCTATTGGTTTTTGAGAAGTATGTGCTTTTAGAAATTTCTTATACGCATCATCACAATATTTTGCTTCCTCTATATCATAGATTCCAACCTGTTCATTTAGTATTTTTATAATGCCTTGGTTGGCAATCTCATAGTCTTCTGCTACCAATACTCTAGTAAACATTTTACTGACTTTTTAATTAGGGATTTGCATTTCGGCTTTAAAACCTTTGCCTTTTTCTGAGTCAAAGGTAAGTGTTCCTTGTATAGCCTGAATACGTTTTTCTGTGTTCCTTAGTCCATTTTTGGATTTTGTATGTTTTTCTATGATGCCAATGCCATTATCAGAATATTTGATTGTCAGGTTTTTTTTAGTATTAGAAAACATCAGTTTAACCACAGAAGCTTGACTGTGTTTTTGCATATTGGTCATCAATTCTTGTAATACTCTGTATACTGTTATCTTAATAGTTTTATCTATTTGACCCCAATCTATTTTGTCAAAACCTATAACAAATAATTGAATACCATTTTGAGCATAGTTTTGTAGCATATTATTCAATTCTTCTGGGTAGGTTTCTTCTGTTTCGAATTCATTGTTCTCACGAGATATATCGCGTGCCCTGATATAAGTGCTATTTAGTTTGTCTTTAATTTGAGCATCATGAGGATCATTTTGATACTGCATCATGACTTGAAAAATATCGTTTCCTAATTCGTCATGTAATTTTTTTGCAATACGAGTTTCTGTCTCATAACTGGCCTGAAACTGTCCTATTTTATTTTGATGATTCAGGTAACGCATTTGTTGTCTAAAAAAATAGACCACAAACCCAATACCTGTAATTAATAGTAAGATGCTGAGTAGATATATGGTATTTTGGTTATGTACCTCAGAGATTTTTCTGTTTTTTTCTTCATTATCTTTTAATAAACTTTCATTCTCAAATCGGGTAGGAGCATAGATTTCTCGAGTTTTTTTACGGAATTGCATAAGCTTAAGACTAGCATCTTTAAACCGTTGATGATCTTCTAGAGATTCAGGGCTCAATTCGGTAATTAGATTTAAAGTTTCAAGAATAGATTCTGGATTGTTTTTGATTATGGCATTTTGATACGCTTCCTTAGCATGATAAAGAGATTTTGTTAAGTTTTTAGTACGATAGTATTTTGATAGATGTACATTACTAGATATTAAGCTAGCTATTGAACCTTTCTTTTTTCTGATTTCTAGTGCTTTTAATAATAAAGATTCACTTTCTGAATTCTTTGGGTTTTGAAGAAATTTAATATGTCCCAGATTACTTAAAATTAGTGCAAATCGTGTTCTTTTTTGAATCACGTTTTTATCTTTTAACAAGGATTGTAAAATATTAATACTTTCCTGATAATTTTTTTGCTTTGCTAAAATGTTTGCACGAGTAATTTTAATACTGGGTAGGTGATGAACTCCTATTTTTTTAAGAATTAATGAATCCTTGGTTAAATTAAGGACTTTATTGTTCCAAACTAAAGCTTTCTTATGATTGCCTAACTGATAAAAACAGATGGATATATTGTGATATAACCCTGCAATAGTTTTATGCTTAATTGAGTTTCCTTTATATTTTAAACCATCTGTTGCCGTAGTTTTACTAGCATTATAATCTCCTAACGTACTTTGAATATCAGACATACTCATTAGAGATTCACTGGCATTGGTACTGTCGTTAAGATTTCGATAGATCTTAAAAGCTTGATTATAATATCCAAATGCTTTTAGGTAATTACCGATTTTTTTGTTATAATATCCTAATCGATAAAATGCTTTTCCTGTATAAACACTATCCTTATTTTGTTGAGCAAGTTGTAGTAATACATAAGATTGATCAATTGCTTTTTCTGGGCCACTATATTTATTAAGGAGTTTTGCGTATAAAGCGAGGCCTTTATGATGTAAAGAATCAATGTCTAATCGTTGTGTTTCTTTTAGAAAAACATCAATAGCTTTTAGCCTTTTCTCTTTTGGATTAGAATTATGGAGAGCAGTATGATAGTAGGTATTTAAAGAATCAATTTTCTTGATGAGTTGAGAAGAAGTTGAGTCTTTTGTACTATTAAAGCTACAGGAATCAAAAAGGAAACTTATTGCTATACATAAAAAGAAGAGGGATGCAACTATATTATGTTTCATCCCTCAAAAGTACTAAATTAAATTAATTTTGGTTAATTTTCGTCTTCACCTATTTTTTCATTATCCCCATCAGTACCTAATACTTCGGTATGTAGGGTTTCGTTTTCTGTAACGCTATCATCTGGTGAACAGGAGGTAAGGTTTATGCATAGTAATATAGTAAGAACGAGTAAGTATCTTAGAGTTTTCATGGTGTTAAATTTTTTGTATTCCAAAGTTTAGGGTACGCCCATAGGTGTCAACCCCAGATCGGTATGTTGTTACATACCCATTGCCTATGGGAACTCATCAATTGATTTTCGGGAAAGTGTCCTAACTACAGTCGCGATACCCTACTTTCCCTTTTTTGGGTAGTAGCGAGCTGTAATTTGGATTTTTTGATGCATCAGTTTTCTGATCTATTTCATTAGATATCTAGCCATACCAAATGCATGATTTGGCAGGAATGTATCTAGACTGTTGTGGTATAGCGCTGTTCTGTTTTAAGAAGAAATTTTCTTAAAAATAGGGTAGCGAACTATATCATACTAGCCGATAAATAAAATTATACTGATTGATCATCGTATATGTTTATGTATGTAATCTTATTTATAAGAGATCGTTAAACAGTACTATTAGTTTGTTCTTCTTTTAGGTTTTAGACAGCATTTGCTGTTAACCCAAAGTTGGATTACTATTTGTTACTGTTTTGTTGTGTAGCTAGAGAGCTACACCTAATCACTTATGATTACTTTTATAAAGCTTACGATATAGATGCTTTATCAGAAGCGAAACTGAATTTGATTGTTGCTTCATTTTGCTTTTTATATAAACGAAATACTGTTTCCGTTTTTTTGAAGCAAATGATATCAGTTATCATTCCTGGAAGAAGGTTAACAATCGAAGTGTGTAAACCCATTCCAAGGATACTTCTGAAAGCATCAGACGACAGGGATATTCTTGTTTCCTGTTCCTTGTTATTAGATAGATTAGACTTCATTGTTTTTCTTTTTGTAGTTAGTTGTTTATTGTTGTACAAAGATACAGATATTCTTTGGATTGAGCAAATATTTTTTTATTTTAAATCATTGATTTTCAGTTGTTTACATTGAGAATTAAGCAGAGAAAACCCTGTCCGTTTTTCAACAGATATTGGGTGTTTTAGCAATAGACTCTCTATCTGATGCTTACTTTCCAATTATTATTTTTTGTATGTTAATCAACCTTTATTCATTCATTTACTATTTTTTACTGTTTTCTTTTATGTTTTTTATTAATTATCAAAATCTCTATGTCTTATTCTGTCTTTTAATTCAATTTTTTGACTGGATTGGTCCTTTTTATTTCCTGTCATTTTGTTTTTTTTAAAAGCTCAATAAAAAAAGCGCCCAGTAGTTTGGACGCTTTAAATTCTATAGTTGTTTTTATTTTAGATCATTTCAAAAAATGATTAAGATAATTATATAGTAGCATCCTATTTCGCATAGATATTGTATTCACCCATCGAGTATCGCACTCACTGTGGTGTAATTTTGGTGTGGTATATGTTGTGATTTCTTTCATTTTGCTATACAAATATTAATGATTTTAGTTTTGTTTTCCAAATTGTAGAATTTTAAGAAGCTATATTTTTTTATTTTAGAAAGAGGTTATTAATAATGGATTTACTTTTTTTTGCTGATAATTAAGGTGTTGGCAAGGTGTTTGGTTATTTTTTTTTGATAAATTAAAATGATTTTTTAAGTTATATAAAGATAATTTCAGTTTTTGATAAATTACTGTTGCACTTCTGTTTTAGAGTTGTTACCTTTACTATAGCATGTTTTTATTTTTCAGAATGATTTTACTTATATAATATCTTGGAGAAAAGAGAGAAAAACAATTTTCTATAAAAGAGTTAAATATAATTACTCTTATGTCGTTATAAGAGAAATATAAAACCAAAAATTGATTGTGATTTGTCTATTTAGTAGTCGAATTATAAAAAAATGAAAAACCAAACTCAAACTTCATAGACGAAAGTCTACAACACGAATAAATAGAAAAGGGAATT
Organism: Aquimarina sp. I32.4; assembly: GCF_002924285.1. NCBI lineage: Bacteria > Pseudomonadati > Bacteroidota > Flavobacteriia > Flavobacteriales > Flavobacteriaceae > Aquimarina > Aquimarina sp. I32.4. Next base: position 7,818 of record NZ_PGUB01000060.1, read on the forward strand.
GCTTGGATAATAAAAGAGCAATCATTTTTTAACACTAAAACACAATTTATTTGCTGTCACAATTTTCAAGTAAAACAAAAACTATATTTCAGCGTATAGCATATTATTATATGTAGAGAGAGATACCCTTTTGTTTATGGGAGACTTTTATCTGCGTTAAAATATGATAAGAAATTTAAAAAAATATATTATCCAAATTTTTATTGCACATCTAGTTTGAATAAGAAATTAGGTAGGGTATAGCTACAGTAATTATTGATGGCTTATCCAAGAGAAAAATAAATGAAGAATTAAGTCGATTTGACACTAATTAATTAAGGATATGTTTGATGTAATTTTAAAAAATATAGGAAAGCATATAACTCTTTCTAAAGAAGAAGAAGATTATTTTACTTCAAAATTGGTTTATGAGGTTTATAAGAAAAGAGATGTTGTTTTGGAGCCTGGTAAGGTAGCTTTGTATACTTATTTTGTTACTGATGGGTGTTTGAAACTGTATGAATATGATAACAATGGTTTTGAAAATATAATAACTTTTGTTCCTAAGGATTGGTGGAACTCTGATTTATATAGTTTTCTAACTCAACAACCAGCAACTCAATATTTACAAGCTATAGAAAAAACTGAGTTACTTAAGTTATCAAAAACAGACCTAGAAGATTTATATGTTAAGATCCCTAAGTTTGAACGTTTTTTTTAGAATTCTTCATCAAAACTCTCATTTGGCTCTTACAAATTTGGTTCGTAATAATAGTTCTCTGACTGCAGAAGAGAAATACGATAAATTTGTAGAAAGATATCAAGGACTTGAGTTGAGGATCACTCAAAAAGATATAGCTGCTTATTTGGGGATTACTCCCGAATTTTTAAGTAGAATAAAAAGAAAGCGAAAAAAAATGGATTCTTAAACTAGTTCATTTTTTTTCGTTTTAAAGCTCCATAGTTTTGGAGTATGAGTAAATTATGTATACCATTTTTTATTATTCTCAAAAGTGTAATAACTAATCAATTAATTCAAATTGAGATAATCTTACGATCAAGTGAATCAAAGATTATGAGGTTTTATTGCGCATTTACTGGTATTATATTGGATATAAGCAACAATGTTCTTGTGTTTTTTCTAGATGATTATCTAGAAAAAGATAAATACTTAAATAGAATAGAACTACAAATATCAGTACTAAAACAAATTAAAAAAAGATTCCTTCACAAACTAAGGCTTTATTGTGTTAGTTCTAGTGAATTTATGTTGAATTTGACCAAAGATAAAGTGATTATGTGATTATAGTTTAAAGTTGATGTTGAGTTTGATTGATTTAGAATTAATTAGACTCAACAAAGACGAATGGATATTTTTATCAAAAAAGTTAGAATTAATTTAATCATTGCAAAAAAATACAGAAATGAATGTATATAGATTTCTATGTTCTTCAGACACTAGTTGGGCTGGTTTTGTTGCCAGAGTATTTGCAGGAATTGTACTGTTTGTTCATGGAGCTCAAAAACTTTTAGGAGTGTTTGGTGGGATGGGAGCATCAGAAACAGTCAAATTCTTTGTTGAGGTAATGAATTTATCTTGGTTATTAGCATGGCTTGTTATCATTATTGAGTTTTTTGGAGCTTTGGCATTGATACTTGGTTTTTTTGCACGTATCTGGGCTATTCTAATAACAGTCCTGTTTTTAGGTATTATTATAACAGTACAAGGAGAACATGGTTTTTTCATGAATTGGATGGGGAATCAAAAGGGAGAAGGGGTTGAATATTCTCTTTTGTTAATAGGATTGTGTGTTGTTGTAATGATTACAGACGGAGGAAAATATAGGGTGCTAAAACTAATTAAATAATAAGGATGTTAAGTGGTTGATTGTTTTCAAGATAATTCCTTGATCAAAAAAAATATACATACCCCTTATTTTTTTTGAATTTATCCGCCAAGTGTATGGTTCTAATAATTACAATATCTTATAATCAATCATAGGCACAGTGAAAGAGAGTGTTGCAACATGAAGTTTATTAATCTAAGTAAAGGCGATAAATAGGTGTTAAATAGTGTGTAGAATACCCAGCACAGTTAATTAGGAAATAAAATTAAAACCTGATGCATTCTTGCCAATATTGGATTTTCTAAGTTCATCAATAGTTTAGTGTATTGTTTATTAAAATTAACCAATTGATAATTACATACAAATGAATAAACCTAAAAAACTACCTCCTGGATTTTCAGAAAGAAATAATAACGATTTACATCTATTTAGTGAAAACCCATTCAAGTTTGTAGAAGATTTAAAATCTCAGTATGGGCATATGTTTACATTAAAATTGAATAACCTAGGTAACGAGAATCCGCTACCTGAAGGTGTTAATGGGCGTTGGGTTTTCCTTACACGGCCAGAACACATCTCGTCTATGTATAAAGCAGAATTTAATACATTAAGTGCCGCTGCTGCCAATCAAATATTTTTTGATACCAAAGAAGAATCTTTAGGATATATAGAAGGAGAGTTACACCGTACTAGGCAATCCAATTTAACTCGTTTGTTAAATGCGACAAAAGATTATGTTCCCGTTATACAGAAAATTGTAAGAGAAACAATTAGTAGCTGGAAAAAGGGAGCTGAGTTTTCGTTATTTCTTACGCTACAAAAATTAACAACTCGAGTTATAAGTACAATTATTTGTGGAAATATGCCTGTAGAAGAACGACAGTATATTTGTTCAGAATTGTTAAAAACAGAAAACTCTAATAGTTCTAGAGAAGATATATTAGCCGCTGATGCCAATATTAGATCGTTTGTAGAAAAAAAACTTGACGGGTATCTACAAGATGCCAGAATTAATAAAAAAGAAGATTTATTGACTGCTTTACTAGAGTTGGCTGATGATGGTGATACTTCTTTGACCAATGAGGTTATTAGAGATGAAGTATTTAGTTTACTCTATACAGGATTTTCTACGACAGCAAACACCTTGTCATGGGTGTTCTTACACATATTTAATGATAAAAAAGTGTATGAGAATCTTATGAAGGAGATTGGTGAAATAGGAGATTTAGATTTATTAACAAAAGATTCTCTAAATGATCTACATTATTGTGATGCAGTTATTAAGGAAACATTGCGACTACATCCTGTAACAGCACTTAATGGAGTAAGGCTTGTAAAAAAACCTATTGAAATAGGAGAGTATTATATTCCAGAGGGAACTATTATAGTAAACTGTACTTATTTATTGCAACGCTCTACAGAGTTTTATGATAGCCCAGAAATATTCTCTACTGAACGTTTTGTAGAGAATAAACCCAAAAGTAATACCTGGACTCCTTTTGGAGGAGGAAATCGTACCTGTGTAGGTAGAGTGTTTTCTCTTAGAGAAATGAAAGTCATAATTATTGAAGTATTATCAAAGTTTAACTTAAAATCTTTAGAAGGGATTCCAAAAGCAGCGTTTCAAGGGTTTTTTATGGCTCCAGAAAACAAAGCTCCTTTTGTTATAGAAAGTACAGTAGAAAAATATCAGTTACAGGATATCAAATAATAGTAACCAGAATTATAATCACACAAAAATATGTCACGTTTATTATATATAGAATCATCACCAAGAAAAAATGATTCATCCTCAATAGCAATTGCAAAAGAATTTATTGAAACACTCTCTAAAGAAGATCCAGACATAGAAATAGATGTACTAGATCTTTGGGATGAGGATTTACCATCATTCAACGGTAATGTCATTGATGCAAAGTATGCATATTTACATGGGCAGAGTCTTTCTAGTCCAGGTATTAATGCTTGGCATAAAATTGAGAAAATTGTAGAGCGTTTTAAAACTGCAGATCATTATTTATTTAGTATCCCAATGTGGAATTTTGGGATTCCCTATGTATTAAAACACTATATAGATATTCTTGTTCAGCCAGGATTAACTTTTCAGTTTTCACCAGAATCTGGATATACAGGGATTGTGAAAGCAAATTCTACAACAGTTATTTATGCTCGTGGGGGCGAATATAGCACTCCAGAAATGCAAGGGCTAGACTTTCAAAAAAAGTACATGGATTTGCTTTTAGGCTTTATAGGGATAACAGATGTCAATACTATTATTTGCGAACCTACATTAGGGGAACCAGATAGTGTAGAAGAAGCTAAACAAAAAGCAGTTAAGCAAGCTAGAGAAATAGTAACAACTTTTTATAATAAAGTTAAATAAACCTTATGAGAGTTATTGTTATTGGAGCAGGTCCTATAGGTTGTTTTACAGCCTTAGAGTTTGCCAAACGCGGTATAGAAGTTACTGTCTATGAAAAATCAGTTGATAAAAGAAAAAAGACAACCCATTCAGGAAGATCTTTTAATCTAACACTATCTCATAGAGGGTTGATTAATTTAGAACCAGAGTTGGTAAGCTCACTTTATAAGAAAGGAATTCCTTTATCTCAAAGAGTAGTGCATCATGCAGATAAAACAATTTCATATCAACCTTATGGTTTAGATGAAAATCAGCATATTTTATCAATACCACGAAAAGTAGTTACTGATTTATTTCAAGATAGAATTGAACAAAAAGGAGTCAAAATTAATTTTGCCCATGAATCAATCAAAGTAAACCCCTTAAAAGGTGAGGTAACAGTTTTGTCTGCTGATGGGATAAAAAACTTAAAAGCTGATCTTATTGTTGGATGTGATGGTTCAAATAGTATTGTACGCAATGAGATATCTAAAATGGGAAGCGGAATAACTAAGCATATAGCGCTAGCCTATCGGCACGCTATATGCTTAGTTATTATTCATTGGTTTTGTGATATTGTAGGATATGATTCAAAGGCTTTTGGATACCTTACTACAAGCGGTTCTTTGTCTAACTTTATGGGTTTATTATGTGCAAAAAATCAAATAGATAACGGTAGTGTAGATAAGTATATAGTATATACTTCATCGCAGAGTCATTTTTGTATAAAAAAGATGGCAAAAATGATGAGTCTAGTAGAGGGGCAAGTAAGAACTGTGAGTGTAGATGATAATTTATCTATGGATGTAGATCATCTTATGGAGTTGATTGTAGCAGATAAAAAACAAGGGCTTATCCCGATGTGTGTTGTTGCAACAGCTGGTACTACCAATACTGGGGTAGTAGACGATATAAAAAAAATTCATAAATATTGTCAGGAACAAAACATTTGGTTGCATGTTGATGCGTGCTTAGGAGGCTTTTTTGCAATCACAGAAAGAGGAAAACAATTATTAAAAGGAATAGAGTTAGCAGATTCTATTGCCGTAGATGCTCATAAATCACTCTTCTTACCTCATGGTACTGCTGGACTATTAATTAAAGATAAACAGAAATTACGAGAGACTTTTGAGATACCTAATTCTAGTTATATGCCTGGATTCTCTAAAGAAGAAGAAATGGTTGATTTTTGTAATTATGGCCCAGAATTATTAAGAGAAACAAGGGGATTGTCTGCTTGGTTGCCAATAAAAATGCATGGAATTGAAGGTTTTAGAAAATGCCTTGATGAAAAACTAGATTTAGCGGTGATTCTCTCTGAAAGCTTAAAAAAGATACCACAATTAGAAGTTGTGGAGTATAACACTTGCCTTCCTATTGTTATTTTTAAAATGAAACACTTTGAAGATGTAAATGAAGATGAATTAAATCGTACTCTTTGTAAAAATATCTGTGCTCAAGGAAATATATATATAACACTAACAGAATTGCCTGCTATTGGTGTCGTTAATAGAATTTGTGTTTTGCATAGTAAAACAGACCGATGTGTAGTAGAGCAATGTATAAGAGATATTGAAATAGCTGTGAATCTTTTATCTACTAAAATAGAAAACAATAGCCGTAGTTGTGCAGTTGTTTGATGATAGTATTAATTAAGTTAGAGGGGACTGGGTTAGTTTTTTAATCCAATGGAAGTAGAGATATTATTCTATTATAAGAATATGTTTCTGCTTCCTTGTCATAATTGAGCATATCTAAATAGATTGATATTTTTTAGATAATTTCACAAAAAAACCTGTGAGACCATTAGTTTCACAGGTTTTTTTTGTGAAATTAAATAACGATGCTTCAAGCGTAAGAGAAAACTTTTGGAGAAAATTTTAATGCTTCTTTTTTTTGATGAATTGGATTGAATAATAATAAAAAGTATAGTTTTAAAAAGTATTTGTATAAGTAGTATAAAAATGAAGGCAATGCACTTATACGAATTTACTTTTAATAGGTATATTTGATAATAACTAAACCATGTATACACAAACCACAATTTTACGTATAAAACGCAATAATAGATGGGGTTAAAATTGTATTTAAAAGATGTAGAAGACATCATGTTTGAGTTTGGTGAAAATCAATATGATGTTGACAGTGTAGGAGTAGAAGAGTTTAGTGTGTCTTACTGTTATAATTCGATAAAAGGGTGGTTTAAAGAAATTGCATTAGATAGTTTTAAAATAAGTTATGGTAATAACCAGTTATTTGATAAAACAACCGTTTTTTTTGAATATGATCAAGAAACGGTAGAAATGCATTTTACACTTCAGGGAGAGTCATTTACATCTATTGATGCATTGCCGTACGATTATTCAGTTAATAGTAATATGCATAATATATTTTATTGCAATGATATAAAAGGAAAAGTAGATTGGAATTCAAAAAACATGTACTTTTTTGAGGTAAACCTCTCTCCAGATTTTTTTAAAAAATACCTCCCAGATGATCATTTGTTTTGTAAGTTCAAAAAAATAATAGAAAATAAAAGAATAGGTTTTTTAAATCAAAGTTGCTACCCCATTACACCTCAAATGTATTTTGTTATCAATGAAATTATTAATTGCCCATGGAAAAATGGGTATAGAAAAATGTTTCTTGAAGCAAAAGTATTAGAGTTGTTGTTATTTCAAATGGATCAAATACGAGAATACGATTTGAAATCTACTACATGCAAAATTTCTAAAACGGTCATAGAAAAAATGCATCATGCCAAAGATATAATCTTGAGTAAACTGGGATGCCCTATGAGTCTTTCGGATTTAGCTAGAGAAATAAATACAAATGAATGCACCTTAAAAAAAGAATTTAAAAGTGTATTTGGAACAACTGTTTTTGGGTATATCCGAGATGTTAAAATGGAAGAGGCTAAAAATATATTGATTAGTCAGAAATTATCAGTTAACGAAGTGTCAGATATAGTAGGGTATAAAAACCCACAACATTTCTCAACCGCTTTCAAGCGTAAATTTGGGATTAACCCAAGTGGATTAATAAAAAAATAAAGATATCTGATAAGCTTTTATCAAATTAATTTTTTGAATTGTAAATTATAGATGTCATTTTAGAAAATAAAATTTCGTTATAACTCTCCCTCTTATTAGAAACGGTTAAAGTCTACAGGTTCTGGATACATGATTTCTATGATTTGAATCATAAAAAAGAAGAAGATTCCTCTGTACTTTTGGGTAGATTAATTTGATAGAATTAAAATTATGAAAAAAGCATCTATATTGAAAGAAGTAGAGTACAAGCCAGTCAAACCTAATGTGCAAATACTATTAGAAACCGAGAGTTCTAAGGAGATAAGAATAGCTATGAAAAAAGGACAAATAATGAAGGAACATCAAACACCTTTTCCAATTATTGTCGAAATTTTTGAAGGAGAAATAGACTTTGGGGTACAGGGTACGGCCCATAATCTCATAAAAGGAGATCTAGTAGCATTAGAAGGGGAAGTTCCTCATGATTTAGAAGCAAAAGAAAATAGTATTATACGGTTAACAATTTCAAAATCTGATACCGTTAAAAGAGTAAAGGAAGTAGCTAGCTAATAACCTTTGAAAAGATCTACAAAAGAAACAAAATGGATGAATAATTCTATTTTGATTATAGTAAAGATTTGATAGTGCAATTTTTATATCTTTTTATAAATCTCCAGTTGTAATAATGACTAGTGATTAGCAACCCTGTTGCTGAAAAGTGCATTATTTTTTCCACTAGATGATTTTCTATAACAAAGCCTATAGTAAAAAGAGCTAATACTAGTAGATATATATAAAAAGGTAAAGATTTATGATGGTATTTTTTGTAACCATTATATATAGCAACAAAAGCAATTAATAGACTAGCTCCAACTAGAATTAGTTCATGTAATTCATTAGAAAGAAAAGGTAATCCTATTACAGGAAAAAGGGTTATTAGTACAGGTAAAAGTATGCAGTGTAATATGCATAAGAAAGATGCTGAGACCCCTATGATATCCCAGTTTATGCGTATGGTTTTGTAAGTCATAAATATATGAAATTGATCTGTGATATTCTGTTTTTTTATCATAGTTGTTTAGTGTAAATGATTGTACTTTAGTAATGTCAGGATGCTATAGATGTAAAAAGAAGAGTGACTGGCAATTTTTTTGTACATTTCATTAGTGTAATATTTTATTGCAACTATATTGCAATAATACAAAAAAATGTAATTTTATTACTTGCTGAAGGATGAAAAAAACAAGAAATACACAAAAACAAGACTTTGTACTTGATATTTTGGCAAAATCAGAGCACACAATGTCGGCTGATGCCATATTAGAAGCAATGCCAATAAAGATCAATAAAACGACAGTATATAGAATATTAGATCGTTTTGCAGAAAAAGGCAAAGTACATTATGTAACAGGTGAAAATGGTAAGGCATATTATGCATTATGTAGTGATTGCGATGTAGAACATGATTTTCATAATCATATTCATTTTCAATGTAAAAACTGTGAGAAGGTTACCTGTCTATCATATGAAATCAAGGTTCCAGAGTTAAAAAACTTTGAAATTCAGGAAACTCAATTTCTTATGATTGGTGTCTGTGATAAGTGTAAGGCTTAATTTTTTCATCAAAAATGATAGAACTGTACAGAAGATGCTGATCTTCTAAGTTAATTTTATAGAAATGATAAACCTAAAACGGGACACTAATATATCGATAGCTTTTTTTTTATTGGCGGCAATATTAGGAGTTTTTTTAAGGTTTTTGTATGTGTTTGATATTTCAGTAAATTATAAATACATTGTACATGCACATTCTCATATAGCACTATTAGGGTGGGTGTATGTTGCAATAATAACAATATTTTATAGGTTATATTTAAATCAATGTGGTGCTGAGAAATATTATCGAATTATTTTTTGGTGTACACAATTCACTTTGGTAGGAATGTTGCTTAGTTTTCCATTTCAAGGATATGCATTGTTCTCAATAATTTTTTCTACACTCTTTCTTTTTACTTCTTACTGGTATGTCTGGTTTTTTATCAAAAATATCCCTAGTAGTTATAAAGCCACAAAATCATATAAATGTATAAAAACTGCATTATGGTATATGGTTGTGTCAAGTATTGGCCCATGGGCATTAGGAGGTATAATGAATACATTGGAGGCAGATTCTGTATGGTATAAATTGGCGATATATTTTTACCTACATTTTCAATATAATGGGTGGATGATACTGGCTCTTTTTGGAGTGATGTTTTATGTTTTAGAAAAACAAAATCTAAAAATTTCTAATAAGATCTTTAATAGGTTTTTTATAGGAATGAATATAAGTATTGTTTTAACCTTTTTTCTTTCGGTATTATGGACAGAACCGTCAGGTTTTTATTATTTCTTGGCAGGTATAGGTTGTCTTTTTCAAGTGTTGGCCTTTATCCTGTTTATTAAAATTGTGTTAGATTCAGATTTAATTACAAACAAAACTCTTTCAAAATTACAATTACAAATCATCCACACAGTTGTAGTATTGATGATAGTTAAGATTGTACTACAATTGCTTTCTTCAATTCCATATTTTGCAAATCTAGCAACTACTATTTTAGATTTTACAATTGGTTATTTACATTGGACATTTTTGGGAGTAATAAGTGTTAGCTTATTTTTCTTTTTAGAATACTTTAATCTGATTAAGATTCCTAAAAAAGGGTATTATATCTATATGTTTGGATTTCTGCTTACAGAACTTTTTATTTTTTATAAAGGAATGATAGTTTGGTTGGATTTATCTTTCTTTTTAGAATATTTTCTTCTTCTTTCGATTGCTAGTGTAATAATCTTCATAGGAATTTTATATTGTTTATTGTTTAATATAAACAATAAACTGTAGTTACAAGTAAGTGTTTTATATAGAGTTTATTGTGTTTTTTAGAAAAGGTTAGCCTCAATAAATTATTATTTGTTGGGTTTGATGTTTTACAAGAGTTTCTTGTTTTTTAATTTCGAATTCTCTTAAATTTTTGATAAGAATTTTTTGTGTATTTCTTCGTTGTTGTATTTAATTGTACATTAGTCGCAATACCTCAAAATGTAAAATTATGTCAGAATTTTGGCTTTATACAAAGCTAGGTTTTGGTCATGTGCTGGATTGGAGCGCTTATGATCACATCCTTTTTTTAATTGTTCTCACAGTTGGATATACCTTTGATAATTGGAAACGAATATTGGTGTTAATAACCTTATTTACAGTAGGACATACCATGTCTTTGGTTTTGGCTGTATATGGTGTAGTGTCAGTAAATTCTAAATTGGTGGAGTTTTTGATCCCTGTAACTATCTTTATTGCTGGTTTATATAATGTGTTTACAGCAAAAAAGACAGGAAAAAATGATAAAGTAGCGATATTATATGGAGTGACCATTTTTTTTGGATTGATTCACGGTTTAGGATTTTCTAGTTATTTTAAACTAATTAGTAGTAACGTAAATTCAAAAATTCTTCCATTAATAGAATTTGCTCTAGGAGTAGAAGCGGCACAAATAGTAGTGGTGTTATTGCTACTTATAATTAACTTTATATTTCAAGCTCTTTTTAGATTTTCAAAGCAAGATTGGGTGCTTGTTATTTCTTCAGTAGTGATAGGAATGGTAATACCAATGCTTATTGCAAATAAAATTTGGTGAATAAGTATTGATTAAGGTTGTATTTGCCACATCGTAATAATATATTCGTACTTTGATTATTATCAATACGCTAGTCATTTTATTTTATGTCAAAAAAAAAACAGCTTAAGTACGATAAAGCTTATCTCAGGATAGCAAATGAATGGGGGAAATTATCTCATTGTGAAAGAAAAAAAGTTGGTGCGGTTATTGTGAAAGATAGAATGATTATTTCTGATGGTTTTAATGGTACACCTACAGGATTTGAGAATCCTTGTGAAGACGAAGAAGGGTATACAAAATGGTATGTGTTGCATGCAGAGGCAAATGCGATTTCTAAAGTTGCTTCATCTACACAATCGTGTAAAGGAGCAACACTATATATCACATTATCTCCATGTAAAGAATGTAGCAAGTTGATTCATCAGGCAGGAATAAGGCGTATAGTGTATCAAGTAGGGTATAAAGATGACTCTGGATTACAATTTCTTGCAAAAGCAGGAGTAGAAATAGAACAGATTACGGATTTAGAAGAATAATGGGATATTCAAAAAAATATTTGCCTTTGTTTTTAGGGCTGGCTTTAGGAGCTGGAGTGTTTTTAGGTAGTAAATTGAACTTTAGTAATCCTTCTGCAAAGCTATTCTCGTATAATCCAAAAAAAGAAAAGCTGAATAGACTTATTGATTATATTGACTATGAATATGTAGATGAAATCAATACCGATAGTATAGTTGAGGTTACAGTAAATAGAATCTTAGAAAATCTTGATCCACACTCTATATATATACCATCAGAGGAACTTGAGGGGATTACAGAAAGTATGCAAGGGGATTTTATTGGTATTGGAGTAAGTTATTATCCATATCGAGATACAATATCTGTAATAAATACCATAAAAGGAGGACCTAGTGAGAAATCAGGAATCAAAGCAGGTGATAGAATCCTGATGGCAAATAAGGATACACTTTATGGTGAACGCTTGGTGAGAGATGGTTTGGCAAATAAATTAAAAGGAGAATTAAATAGTCAAGTCCAACTTAGAGTATATAGAAAAGGAACAGGAGTGTTTGATGTAATGGTAAAAAGAGGTCGTGTGCCTTTGCAAAGTGTAGATGCTGCCTATATGTTGGATGATAAATTAGGATATATCAAAATTAACCGTTTTGCAGAAACTACCTATAAAGAATTTAATACAGCAATAGATAAATTGCTGAGTAAAGATGTTCAAAGTGTAGTAATAGATCTCAGAGATAACGGAGGAGGATTCATTGCGCCAGCGTTAAAAATGGCAGATGAATTTCTTAAAGATGATGTATTGATAATGTTTACCAAAAACAAAAAAGGAGCAATAGAGAATAATTATGCAACCAATAAAGGAAGTTTTGAAAAAGGAAAAGTTTATGTTCTAATTAATGAGAACTCGGCATCTGCCAGTGAGATTTTTGCAGGAGCAATTCAAGATAATGATAGAGGGATTATTGTAGGTCGACGCTCTTATGGAAAAGGCCTTGTGCAAAGAGAAATGGCGTTAGGAGATGGGAGTGCAGTTCGATTGACAATTTCAAGATATTATACTCCAACAGGACGTTCGATTCAAAAACCATATGGTAATGGTAATAAAGAATATTTCAATGAATATTTAGAACGATATAAAAATGGAGAGCTACAAAGTGCAGATAGTATTCAGGTAGCAGATTCATTGAGGTTTAAGACGCCAGGAGGTAAAATTCTTTATGGAGGAGGAGGTATTATTCCTGATATTTTTGTTGGTAAAGATACTACACGAGTTGGTGAAACATTGAATTATATGTTGCGATCTGGTCGTATGGGAGGATATGTGTTTGAAGAGTTGGATAAAAACAGGATATATTATAATAACCTGTCAGAAGAAGAGTTTGATGAAAAAATAAGTATAGACGATGCTTTTGCAGAGGGGTTTTTAAAATATTTGAGAGAAAGAGGTGTAGAGATTGAACTCGAAAACTATAAAGATCACTTAAAAAAATACCTGAAAGCTACTATGGCGCAACAGCTATTTGGAACAGGAACATTTGAACGAATTATAAACAGAGATGATATAATGATTAATAAAGTGGTATCACTTTCTAAAGAAGAATAAATTAGACTTTTAGTATGTCAGAATTTGAAGAATACTTATTGGCAATAGCCATTTGTTCACCGCTTTTTTTCTTTATCATAGCAGTTGCTTTTAGGCTGTTGGATAATAGTGCTTCTATTTTTTTAAAACACGATATTCTTGTTGATACCTCATATGTTTCGGGAGATATAATACGTGAGCATATAGATAATTCTGAAGATATAGAACTCAGAAAATCCCTAAGAACAGCTCTTATATTTAGGAAGCTACATAATTTGTTTATGATTCTGATGGTGATTTCTATTCCACCAGTAATTATTGCTTGCTTTTTTATCTTTTAATTACAATTTTATTTACGGCGTTTACTTTTTTTCTGAATACTTTTGGAAACAAGTAAAATAGACATTAATAAAACTGCACAAGCAGAAGAAAAAATCCCAATAAGAGCAGTTTTGTTATCATCACTCCACAGATTGTCAAAATCCAGATGAGTGCTATTGTAGATTAATAAGCCCATTGCAATGGCGATTAATGTATAAATAAAATATTTCATTGACTTAAATAGTTGTTAAAAGCTCTTTTATATTAGCTGTAAATAGTTTTACAGCAATAGCAAGCAAAATTACTCCAAAAATCTTTCGTATTACATTAATTCCTTGTTTACCTAAAACTTTTTCTATTTTACCAGAAGATTTTAAAACAATGTATACAAAGATAATATTGATGATTATGGCAATTATTATATTAATCGTGTGATATTCTGCTCGTAAAGAAAGAATAGATGTCATTGTACCAGCCCCTGCAATGAGAGGGAATGCTAGAGGAACCACCGCAGCTGTTTCTGGAGCATCATCTTTATATAATTGGATGCCTAATATCATCTCGATAGCTAGAAAGAAAATAATAAAAGATCCCGCAACAGCAAAAGAGTTAACATCTATGCCGATCAAACTCAAGATTTCCTTTCCTACAAATAAGAAAAGAATCATTAAAATACATGCAACGATAGAAGCTTTTTCGCTCTGTACGTGTCCTACTTTTTTACGAAGATCCAAAATAATAGGGATACTTCCAATAATATCTATTACCGCAAAGAGTACCATACTAGCGGTCAATATCTCTTTAATGTCAAAGTTCATGATAAAATAATTTCAAAAATTTCTGCAAATATAAATAGACTTTATCAGATAAAGATATTATAAAAAGATGAATAAATTGTAAAAAAGATGTTGCATAAAAAGTATCTTAGCGCCATGTTTCAGTTAGGAAAAACCATAGTATCAGAGGATATCATAGAGAAAGATTTTTTGTGTAACCTCTCTGCGTGCAAAGGAGCATGTTGTATAGATGGGGAGGCAGGAGCGCCTCTAGAAGAATCAGAAGTACAAAAACTCAAAGAAATATACCCAATAATTAAACCTTATTTGAGAAAAAAAGGGATAGATGTTATTAAGAAGTATGGAACACATGTAGAAACAGATGATGGGGAATTAGAGACTCCTCTTATTGATGGTGCTGATTGTGCGTATGTGATTTTTGATGAAAGAGGAACTGCTACTTGTGCTATAGAAGAAGCATATAATCAAGGTGACGTCGATTGGAAAAAACCCGTATCCTGTCACTTATATCCAGTCAGAGTTCAGGAATATACTGAATTTGCTGCTGTAAACTATCATAAATGGGAAATTTGTGATGATGCCTGTGCATTAGGAAAAGAATTACAAGTGCCGATCTATAAATTTGTAAAAGAAGCTCTCGTTAGAAAATTTGGAGAAGATTGGTATATGGAATTGGAAAATGTAGCAGGTAAATTGCAAAAATAACCAGCATTTTATTCCCCAAAACCCAAAATGTTATTTTTTTTTCACTCTTTTTCTGTTAAAATAACAAGGTTTTTTAACTACGGCTTTACCGTAAAAACCCGAATTTTTATCACTTTGTTTTTTTAACAAAAAAACGCGGTTAACAAGTGAAAAATAAGTAGTTTCGGGATAAGTTCTTCATATTATTTGTGTTTTTTTAAAAACACATAACTTTTTGACAATGAGTGGATTGTATTCTTTTTTGTAAAAAATCATTTTTGTTTCAAAATAACTCCGTGTTGAAAACTTTGTTGAAAACGTTTGTTAACTTTAGGTAGAAGTTTTGAGCGATTTCTTGATCTTTGTAATACCCTATTAGAAATAAAAATTCTCAAGAAAACAGCAAAAAAAATAAGATGAGTGTCGTAGAGCCTATTTTGCAAGAAAATAAAGAACGATTTGTAATTTTTCCAATCCAACATCATGATATTTGGGAGTGGTATAAAAAATCAGAAGCTAGTTTTTGGACAGCAGAAGAAATTGATTTGCACCAAGATATTACAGATTGGGCGACTAAGCTCAATGATGATGAAAAATATTTTATAAAACATATTTTAGCCTTTTTTGCAGCGTCTGATGGGATCGTAAATGAAAACCTAGCAGAGAACTTTGTGAATGAAGTACAATATAGTGAAGCCAAGTTTTTCTATGGCTTTCAAATTATGATGGAAAATATTCACTCAGAAACATATTCGTTACTTATAGATACGTATGTAAAAGATGAAAAAGAAAAAAACCTATTGTTTAATGCAATAGATAATTTTCCTGCAATCAAGAAAAAGGCAGATTGGGCATTGAAATGGATTGAATCTGATTCTTTTGCAGAACGTCTAATCGCTTTTGCTGCAGTAGAAGGGATCTTTTTTTCGGGAGCATTCTGTTCTATATTTTGGTTAAAAAAACGTGGATTAATGCCAGGACTTACATTTTCTAATGAATTGATTTCAAGAGATGAAGGAGTGCACTGCGATTTCGCTGTTCATATTCATAATAAACATTTGGTAAATAAAGTGCCAAAAGATAGAATTCGTGCAATTATTGTAGATGCATTGAATATTGAGAGAGAGTTTATAACAGAGTCATTGCCAGTGAGTTTGATAGGAATGAATGCTAACCTAATGACGCAATATCTCGAATTTGTAACAGATAGATTGTTGATGGAGTTAGAGTGTGAGAAAGAGTACGGAACTGCTAATCCGTTTGATTTTATGGATATGATCTCATTACAAGGGAAAACAAATTTCTTTGAGAAACGAGTTTCAGAATACCAAAAAGCAGGAGTACTTAATAAAGATACCGAAGAAAATAAAATAAGTTTTGATGCCGATTTTTAATTATTGTAAAATTCTCTAAATGCTTTTGAGAATACGATAAATAAAAAAATCAGATCAAACGATAGTATATTCATTCTGAGCTAGTCAAGAACAATTCTTCTGTTTTTATGCAGGTTAGCTCAGTTTGATATAGCTTTACAAAAGGGGCGAGTCATAGTTATATTTACTTGTAGAATTACTCTCATTTTTAAAATGTAGAGTTTTTATTAACATCTTGTTTTAACTAAATAAGAAGTATGCTATTGACTCCAAAAAATAAAAAAAGAAGAACACAAATTTAACATCAACTTCTTCGGGAGAAGAAAATTTAAAAGCCAAAAAGACATATGTATGTAGTAAAAAGAGATGGTCGTAAAGAGCCGATTATGTTTGACAAGATTACCGCTAGGGTAAGAAAATTATGTTATGGACTTAACTCACTAGTTGACCCGGTAAAGGTGGCAATGCGAGTGATAGAGGGGTTGTATGATGGAGTAACCACAAGTGAGTTAGATAATCTGGCTGCAGAAATAGCTGCAACTATGACGATAACACATCCCGATTATGCAAAGCTTGCGGCTCGTATCTCTGTTTCTAACTTGCATAAAAATACCAAGAAAAGTTTTTCTGAGGTAGTTACAGATCTCTATGAGTATGTGAATCCAAGAACAGGTAAAAAAGCGCCTCTTATTGCAGATGATGTTTATGAGGTGATTGTGGCAAATAAAGAAAAATTAGACTCAACAATTATTTATAATCGTGATTTTGGTTATGATTATTTTGGTTTTAAAACATTAGAGCGCTCTTATTTATTAAAAATTAATGGTAAGATAGCAGAACGCCCACAGCATATGTTAATGAGAGTATCTATAGGAATCCACCTTAATGATTTGGATGCTGCTATAGAGACTTATGAATTAATGTCTAAAAAGTACTTTACACACGCTACACCAACATTATTCAATTCAGGAACTCCAAAGCCGCAAATGTCATCTTGTTTCTTATTGACAATGCAAGATGATAGTATTGATGGAATATATGATACACTAAAACAAACTGCCAAAATATCACAGTCTGCAGGAGGAATAGGGTTATCAGTTCATAATATACGAGCTACAGGATCTTATATAGCAGGAACTAATGGTACTTCTAATGGGATTGTACCAATGCTTAGAGTGTATAACGATACCGCTCGTTATGTAGATCAAGGAGGAGGAAAACGAAAAGGATCATTTGCTGTTTATATAGAACCATGGCATGCTGATATTTTTGACTTTTTGGATTTAAAAAAGAACCATGGTAAAGAAGAAATGCGAGCACGTGATTTGTTTTATGCAATGTGGATTCCAGATTTATTCATGAAGCGTGTGCAAGATAATGCTGAGTGGACGTTAATGTGTCCAAATGAGTGCCCAGGATTATTTGATATACATAGTGAAGAATTTGAAGAAGCTTATCTTCGTTTTGAAGCAGAAGGAAAAGGAAGAAGAACTATCAAAGCAAGAGAACTTTGGGAAAAAATCCTTGAATCTCAAATAGAAACAGGAACCCCTTATATGTTGTATAAAGATGCGGCAAACCGTAAATCTAATCAACAAAATCTAGGAACAATCAGGTCGTCTAATCTGTGTACAGAAATATTAGAATATACAAGTCCTGATGAGATTGCAGTATGTAACCTTGCCTCTATTGCATTGCCAATGTTTGTCAAGGATGGAGAGTTTGATCATAAGGAACTTTATAAAATTACGAAGCAAGTAACCAAGAATCTGAATAGAGTAATTGATCGTAATTATTATCCTGTAAAAGAAGCAGAAAATTCAAACGTACGTCACAGACCAATAGGGCTTGGAGTACAGGGATTAGCAGATGCATTTATTCAATTACGTTTACCGTTTACCAGTGACGAAGCCAAAAAATTAAATCAGGAGATATTTGAAACCTTATACTTTGCTGCAGTAACAGCATCTATGGAAGAGGCTGAAAAAGATGGCCCATACCAAAGTTATCAAGGGTCTCCAATATCCAAAGGGGAATTTCAGTATAACTTATGGGGTATAAAAGATGAAGAGTTAAGCGGTCGTTGGGACTGGGATAAGTTGCGCAAGCAAGTGCTTAAAAATGGAGTGCGTAACTCATTATTAGTAGCGCCTATGCCTACAGCATCTACCTCTCAGATATTAGGAAACAATGAAGCATTTGAGCCATACACAAGTAATATTTATACAAGACGAGTGTTATCTGGAGAGTTTATTGTAGTAAATAAACACTTATTAGAAGATTTAGTGAAGCTAGGATTGTGGGATGAAGAGCTTAAGAATGCGATCATGCGTGCAAATGGATCTATACAAAATATAGATATCATACCACAAGATTTAAAAGAGCTGTATAGAACAGTGTGGGAAATGAGTATGAAAGATATTATTGATATGTCTCGTCATAGAGGATACTTTATTGATCAGTCACAGTCGCTTAACCTGTTTATGGAAGGAGCAACAATGGCAAAATTAACATCAATGCACTTCTATGCATGGAAAAGCGGATTAAAAACAGGAATGTATTACCTGAGAACAAAATCTGCAGTAGATGCCATTAAGTTTACACTGAAGAAAGAGCAAAAAGAATCTCCGCAACCAGAAAAAGTTGCAGTAGCTGCAGCGCAGGTAATGGAGGCACAAGCTGCAAGAGTAGAACCAAAACAAGAAGTTGTTCCTTCTACAGAAGAAGTGGCACTTACTCCAGATGAGCTTCGTGCAATTATAGCACAATCAAAAGAAGCCGAAGGAGATGATTGTTTAATGTGTGGGTCATAAATGATCCGATTAATATAGCGTAAAAGGGGAGTTTTCTAAAAAGATGCTTCCCTTTTTTTGTTATTTTTGACAAAACTTATTAAGGCAATGTACGTGTTGAATTATTGATTATAATTTTTGTTTACGTATACTAGACTTGTCCAGAAAGTTGTGTAAAAAACAACAATATTTTTTAGTAAAACTATGATGAATTGGGAACAGCTTCTGTCGTTAAAAAGACAAGGAGATAAGAATAAAAGATTACGTAAAGAACAAGACGAAACAAGGTTAGGTTTTGAGGTAGATTATGATCGCATTATTTTCTCTTCGGCTTTTAGGAGTTTGCAAGATAAAACGCAAGTAATACCGCTATCAAAGACCAGCTTTGTGCATACACGCTTAACTCATAGTTTGGAGGTGTCCGTAGTAGGACGATCTCTGGGAAGGGTAGTAGGTAAAAAAATACTAGAGAAACATCCCCATTTAAATGCTGTTCACGGGTATCAGTTTAATGATTTTGGTGCTATAGTCGCCGCCGCCGCATTGTCTCATGATATTGGTAATCCTCCTTTTGGGCATTCGGGAGAAAAAGCAATAGGAGAGTATTTCAAAACAGGAAGCGGACGTAGGTATAAAGAAGTTCTTGCGCCAAAACAATATCAGGACTTGATTGATTTTGAAGGGAATGCTAATGGGTTTAAAATCCTTACAGAATCTCGTGAAGGAATACAAGGAGGGCTTCGGCTATCGTATGCTACTTTAGGAGCTTTTATGAAATATCCCAAAGAATCATTACCCAAAAAACCAACATCACATATAGCTCATAAGAAATTTGGATACTTTCAGAATGAAACCTCTTTTTTTAATGAAGTAGCACAAGATGTTGGATTGTTAAAACAAGAAATAGAAGGAGAAGTAACCTATAGCCGTCATCCTTTGACATTTTTGGTAGAAGCTGCAGATGATATCTGTTATACCATTATAGACTTCGAAGATGGAATTAATCTAGGGCTCATAGAAGAAGAGTATGCTTTAGAATATCTAATCAAATTAGTAAAAGATACAATCAATACTTCAAAATACAATAATTTGGTAACCACTGCAGATAGGTTGAGTTACCTTAGGTCGTTAGCAATTAACACCCTGATACAAGAAGCAGCAGCCGTATTTTTAGCTAACGAAGAAGAAATATTGGCAGGAGAATTTGATATTGCCTTGATAGATAAGAGCAAATACGAGGCTCAGATCAATGATATTATCAAGATAAGTGTTGATAAGATATATCAAAGCCAAGAGGTGACAGAAAAAGAGATAGCAGGGTATGAAATTCTTGCAACACTGTTAGATCGATATTGTATAGCGACCGATAATTTTAATCAAGGGCAAAGTTCAAATTATGACAAACTTATTTTAAGAGCAGAAGGAAACAATTTTGATTATAAAAATGAAGATATTTATACTAGGCTTATAGGGATTAGTAATTATGTAGCTAGTTTGACTGATGGTAATGCATTGCTAAAATATCAGAAAATTCGTGGATTACGAGTGTAAAAAAGTACTTGAAAACGACTTCAAGTACTTTTTTATACCAGTTTAAAGAGAATGATTTATATCTTTTTATAAGTTTCTATGGTTTCATGGAATGTATTTGGCGTCGATTCATGAGTGTATGAAGTTTTTAATACAGTTTCTGTAAGTTCCAATATTTTTTCGGGATCTTCATTTGCATCAGTAGAAGCTTCTTTAAGGTAAATGTTGTTGTCTACTAATACCCAAAAAAGACTTCCTGTAGATTCGATACAACCTTTAGGTTGATCAGGTTGTGTGAGATAAGGATCAGACCAGTTAACAACACCATTACTTAAATATTCAAGAGTGTATTTAAGTTCACATTCGTTAAGTGAATTTTCTTTTCCATCGGTAATAGATTTGGTTAATTGCCATTTTCCTATAAGGTTAGATTCTTTTGGGTTTACAACAGTACTGGGTTCAATATCAGGTTTTCCAATATAGGTGAAGGTTTCAATGTAAACTGATGTTTTCTCATTGCCTTGATCATCTTTATATGTTTCTCTAGACTCAGTTTTTAATACTGTTTTTGTTAGCTCTATTATTGTATATAAATCTTCAGCATTTCTTCTATCACCTGTTAAGATAAAAGTCGAGAATTTGTTGTTTGATAACTCCCAAGTGTAATCTGTACTTTGATGAGGGGTGCATTCTCCGTTGATTTCAGAATTTCCAATAAATATAGCTAGCTTACTTCCATCTTCTTTAATTGAGAATTGTGAAATATCTTTTTTGTCACATGGATTTAAGGTTATTTGTTTCCCGTCCTCTTCGATTTTGGTTAGTTGCCATTTTCCGATAAGATTTTTTTCTGTAATTTCTATTGTTTCAGGTGTTTGATCATCATCTTTTGAGCAAGAAATAAAAATTGTTGCGATAAGTAGGACAAATAGGTTTAGTTTTTTCATAATATAATCTGTAATTGTTTTTTAATGTATTCTTGTTAGATGATGTATGTCATAACAAGGTGAAATGTTACCTAACAATTTTAGAAATTTTTATGAATTAGATTCTTGTTGTTTTTGTAGTAAGAAGTATAAAAGATTTACTAGTTTAGATTCAGAATTTTGTAATACAATTTACGGACATTAACTTCGCATAAATGCGTCTAAGTAGTGATGATTACTTACTATAGATTTTATAAGTTCATTACTCATCCTTTCTACAAACTCATGTAGCCATTGTTTTAAATCATTCAGCTTATCGAATGACTTATTTTTATATCTATCCTTAAT